>JAHCSU010000664.1 GCA_023522315.1 Nostoc sp. CCCryo 231-06 | reverse complement strand
TTGCTTTTAATCGACTCTGCATTTATATTATGCAGCTTAAATGCCGATTAGCTTACCAGCTTGCACCATCCCAGCTTCAATCCCACCGCCAGCAGCGAACAGCACTACAGCGATCGGTGCATCATTTGGTAAAACTGGTTTTATTTTTGTGTTCTCAAAACTTTTGCAGACATCTAAAATTTTTGGAGAATACTTTTTGGTTTTCGCTTTTTTGATGAAGGCGATAATATCTTCCCTTGTCGCTCCCTGCTGCTGTGCATAGCGAATCATTGATACAGCAGCACAAGGAATTGAACCAATGCTTCGCCCTTTCCATACCCCTTTCACTTTTTCTTCCCAGTTGTAACCCCAACGCCAATGCCGAGAGTTATCTGGGTCGCGTTCACCTATAACTTGTGGGTAAAAAACTATTGAATCATCAAGTAGCTTTTTCTTTTCGAGGTACTGATAGAGGCATCCTTGACTACGAAGTTGTTGACCTTTAAGGTCATCCTCTAAGAATTTTTCGGGTATTGCATAAGACATAAACATTACTGGTTCAGTTGAGCCAGGATGTGCATGGGTTAGTAGACTATTGCGGAGTATGGCCGTTTGGGTTTGGAGCGATGCCTCCGGCAACGTCAAGGACGAACGCTGTTGGAGTCATACAGAGGTTGCTTCCCTTACCAAATTATCTGGGACTTCAAAAATTCCCAGTTGCCCGATGTAAGGAATCGGCGTGATTTCTCGTGGATTTTCTAGATGCCAGTGGTACTGGTCAGCCATTCCCCAGCCAGATGCAATCGGTGAAAACTGGCAATCAACTATTGTGACAATGCCGATGATTTGTCCGCGACGTAGAGAGATTAATTCTGGGATTACTACACCCATATCTTGACAAAATTCTTTCGCCTCAAAGTACGCTTTTTTGGTGCAGGTTTTCGCAGCGTGAATGAGAATATCGCCACGATAATTGATAGGCCAGCCACGGTTTTCAACATCTTTGAGAGCATAAATAATTGCCCATGCCCAAGGCTGACGAACAGATAGCGCTTTCATGCGGATGCTCCAAAAAATAAATCCAATGATTTAAATTGGAATTCTGATATTTTCGTAGTAATGTAATAGTTCATTTGATGACTATTAGCCTGAAAATGAAAGTTTTTGTTTTTAAGAAATAAAGGCATTCTCACGTTCCTAATGAGGTGTTTAGACATGAGAATGTATGCTAATTCAGGATTTGGGTAAATTTTTTAATCTTACCATTTACTATAGCAATAAAGTTGTTGCGAAGCCCGACTATAAGCAACATACAATAACTTATTACGCATCACATTATCTCGGCAACTAAAAATATTTGATGTATCAACAAAGCAATTAGCAAATGTACCCCCTTGAGATTGATGTACAGTAATTGCATAACCATATTGCAATCGGTTCATTAAGCTACCTTTAACTAATAAATTGTAAGTTTCTAAAAACTGGTAATATTCTCGCCAAGCATAGCTTCTTTGATTTACAGTTAGCTGAAATATTTCTTTTTTGGCATTATTTACTGCATATTTAATTAAATCCCAAGAATCAGGGTGAATTATTGATAGGGATGCTTCTTTACCCAGATCATTCTTGATTTCAATCCGATAAGTTTTAAACGGGCTATGCACTAGATGATGCCTACTACCAGAGTATTCTTTAAAATCTCTTACTTCGCATTCAGCACAGGAATGCATAAAAATTTCTTTTTGCTCCCCAGAGTCGGCATTTAAGAAAATAGGTTCTTTAGCAAAGAGAATTTCTCCAATCTCTATTGGTTCAGCACCCGGATAAAGTGCAGATCGAATTTGTTGATTCAGATTGTTAACTTGATTATTAGTCCATGCCAAAATCTTGGCTGAGGAGCGAGAAAACTTATAAGCATCGATAGCTGCTGCTATCCAAGTATCAAATTGCATTTTTTCAATATTTCCCTCACTCTGTAATCGTGGTGGAAATTGAGAATTTAAATTTTGGCGGAGTGCAGTTACATAAGTAGCGATTGCCCCTTCGTATCTCATAACCTGCGTTAATTCCATCCCCAAAGGCAACTGAAAGATCGGCGAAGAATCAACATTATCTTCAATAGGTGGCAATTGTGCTGGATCTCCCATAAAAATAGTAGGAATCCGCGAGGGAATTAACTTAAAAAGTTCTTGCCCTAACATGGAAGCTTCATCAACTATTACTAAGTTAAATTCGTGATAATAAGGCTCTCTAGAATAAGTATTTGGTTTAAGGTGCTGTTTTCCATTTTCATCATATTCTCCTCCCGGCATAACATGAAGTAGGCTGTGAAGAGTTGAGATATGTAGAGTAAGACCTGCCTGTTGAGCCATTGCATCCAATACATGCCTTGCTTTATGCGTTGGAGCGCACAAAGCAACTTTTAAAGCAACATTTTTATTTTTCTCTCTTTCTTGTGTTCTGAAACAATTCTGAAACGATTGAATTACTCGCTGTACTAAAAATGTTTTTCCTGTACCTGCATAACCACGCAATACAAATGGCATATCAGGGTTGGAACTATACCAGTCATGGATTAAATCAA
>JAHCSU010000663.1 GCA_023522315.1 Nostoc sp. CCCryo 231-06 | reverse complement strand
AAAAGTGCGGACAGTGTTCAACCTACTAGGGCCGTTAGTTAACCCCATGCAACCTACAGGGCAAATTATCGGAGTTAGCGATCCAAGTTTAGTAGAAACGATCGCCCGTGCTTTATCGCAACTAGGCATAGAAAGAGCGATCGTCGTTCACGGTAGAGAAAAGCTAGACGAAGCGGGCCTAGCAGACATTAACGATTTAGCGGTACTAGAAAACAATCAAGTCCGTTTAATGACCTTAGATGCTGAAGAACTCGGTTTGCAAAAAGCCGCCACCGCCGAAATTAGAGGCGGAGACGTGGGCGAAAACGCGCAAATTCTTAGAGATGTATTGCAAGGTAAAGGTACAGAAGCCCAACAAAACGTTGTAGCTTTAAACGCCGCTTTAGCGCTTTGTGTCGGCAAAGCAATTACTTCTGAGGAGTATGTTAAGGGAATTGCGATCACCAAAGACATCCTTAATAGTGGTGCAGCTTGGGCGAAATTAGAGCAATTAGTCCAGTTTATGAAGTAAAGCCAGAAGTCAAAAAAGGGGAAATATCTCCCCTTTTTTACTAATTCACCGTATCCCCGCGTTCTAGTTATGATGCCTTTGATTCTTAAAGAAATCGACCGGGAAATAATTAACTTACTGAGTAAGAGAATTGCAATTTTAAACGATTCTTCTTTGCCCACAGAAGCAGAATCGGGGGATATAACTGAGCTTTTAGTTAGTCACGGCGTACCAGAATTTGTCTGGAAAAGTATTACAATTAGCTGCGCTGCGGCGATCGCCTCCTCTACCGCTTCCACCTCCGTTAAACCCAAAAAAGTAACTATAATTGGCGGTTACGGCAAACTAGGGCGCTTTTTTAGCCAACAACTAGCTAATGCTGGTCACGACGTTAGTATCCTCGAACATAATGATTGGGAC
>JAHCSU010000662.1 GCA_023522315.1 Nostoc sp. CCCryo 231-06 | reverse complement strand
ATCTCTAGCTGTATCGCTTACTGTGTCTGGATTTAAAGCGGTTGCTACCTCGGTTGCTACCTCGGTTGCTACCTCACCCTCATCCGGTTGCCACCTCCACAACTGGAAGACTTTGCCACTGGCTTTCTTTTTCTCGCACTTTAGCCACCCAAGACGCTTGAGACACTCAGCTACTCGCATCTGCAAAACGCGATCGTGTCTGCCAAGTTCAATTTTGAGACAGTTACTCAAAATCTCGCTAACGGTGGTTTCTGATTGAAATTCCAAGAATGCGTCAATTGCTTCTTCCCAGCTATCCTCTATCTCATGTCGCTGATTTAAAAGGGCGTTGCGCTTTTCCTCACTGCGGGTCAACCAGCTTTGCTCACCGTTTCGGTAAGCTTTAACAGCTGCTGCCCATAACCTATCTCGCTCCTCAATCAGTTTTTCTAAAGGGATGAGGTCAGCAAGAACGCCAATCACCCAGTACCTTCTGTGTCCTTCTGGGTCAACCAAAAATTGAGCCGGGTTAACACTGCCTACAAAACCGCTAGTCCTGGGGAAGGATTCAATCGACCGCCCATAGGGAACCCGCAAGTTGTCAGACTTGGTTGTGAGAAAACCGCGCAAACTGGCTATCTCTTTACGTTTAAAAACTGATTCCAGTTCTGCTAGCTCTAAAATCCAAAATCGCCTCAGCTTCAGGCGTTCGTCTTTATCGTTGTTGCCACTGGTAATTGTGTCGTCGAACCAGTCAGGATTAACCGCTAGCGTTCGCCAAAAGTTAGATTTCTGTTTGCCTTGGCTTCCCTGCAAGATGACTGCTGTATCATGCTGACATCCAGGCTCAAATACCCGCTTCACCATTCCAATTAGATGTTTCCTCATGAAAACGTTGTGCAGTGGCTCGTTACTGCCAAAGTAGCGAGTCGCAATGTCATCTAATAGCGACAAATCTTCAGATGAATGTTCACTGGCGACGCGCTCTAGATATTCTTGCACTGGTGAATATGAACGCTCTTGAGCAATGAAAACCGCCGTGTCTCCCGCTTTCTCCTTGCCGATGTCAATGTCAAAATCCCTAGCCAAACGAACAGCTAGCGTGTCCATGTTCAGAGGTTTGCCGTCTAGTTCCGGCTTTAGAGTCATCGTGTTAAACCGCAGGCGTTCACCCCATTGGGCAGTCAGTAGGTTTAACGCTTGCTTGCTTTTACTTCGGGCTGGTGAATTACTCTCGAATACGTCCTCGACCGGGGAGTGAGTTGGTCGCGGCCGCCGCGAAAGTTCTTTTTTGAATTCTTGCTCAAGGTTGCCCACTAGCTTGCTCCAGGTATATGAACTTTGTTTACACCTCTCCCCTATCGTTCCTAGTTCAATGCTTTTCTCTGGTTCAGAGAGGAGTGCAATGGCAACTTTAGCTACAAGAGCCGCGTCTCTTGTCGTCAACGGTTGCTCATCCTGCCTGATTCGCCAATCTTCGTAAACTTGGGCAAATTCAAAAATTTGAATTGTTAATTCCCTTGCTGTTGCCCTATCGCTGACTAGGGACTCTAGAGAATTTTTAATCCTGTGCAGGTAGCAATTACCTCCAGCCGCTCGAATTCGCCAAGCTATGCCCTTAACTTGGGCCTCTGATATTTCTGAATCAAACAAAATGTAATGCTCACCAGCCCCAATCTCACATGCGGCTTGACTGTACTCTGTCACCTGGAACAACTGCGCTAGGTGTCTTGCCTTAAATGCGTCAGCTACCCAAAGTGTCGGTAGGGCGATAGCCTCGCTAACTTCACTCAACTGCGATGCGGCTACCGAAAGCGTGATATTCTGGTTCATAGATTTTCTTCGTTGTTGGGCGGTCGCTTTTCTCTGTTCGCCCAGCAATTTCAAAAGCTTTACTCAATCTCTACACTGTTTACAGCTTCACCCAGTTGTAGACAACCCCCAAAACTTGATAAATTCAAGTTAACTAATATTTTTTGTTCGGTTGGACGGACTTGTTGGGGATTGATCTTTGAACTACTTCTTTCCTTTGGACTTTGGGTAGACGTGTGTTGGGCATACGCCTGCTGGAGAACTGGGGGTGAAGCTGTTAGTGTAGAGATTGGGATCTGACTTCTGAACTGCCGGACTTTTTCTTATGTAACTTGTTTACAAGTTTTGCACTTCTAGAAGTATTAGTAGAAGTACGCGCATCCTATTAGGAAAAGCTACATTTTCAAAAGAAACTCTATTAAGCATACATCGGTTAGAAGCGTGTATCAATTGGCAAGAGCCTAGATCAATCAATTTTTTGCACGTGCTTTTGTATGAATAAAATAATTATTTCGTCACATAAAGTTTGAACCTCAGTCATTGCAAGGTATTAGAGTTTTACCCTGGTACTATACGTACACAAAGGCAAAACTTCCTACTCAAAATTCTACATAGTCTCTAGCTGATGGCACTCTAGTTCATCCCAAGCGTGATCCTCTGGTTCAAATTGCGGATGGTCTTCTGGAAACTCAACAGCGTAAGCCCAGTCAGCCCCAGACCATCTAATGCCGATTACCGTCACCGGATGCAAAATCTCACCCTGCCTCACCCTGATCCGGTGCAGCACGGTCTGACCAATAAAATATTCTGGCTTGTCAAATTCTTTCGTGACCCGCAAGCGCCAAAATCGCGGGGCACGCTGATAAATGCCCAAAGTGGGCACGTCAACAGCTAACATAACTATTGCCTCCTTAGCAGTAGTAAGGGTGGAAGTCGTGCTGGTAATGGAGGTGCAATCTCTGTTACCAGGGCGCGTGTTAGTTGTCACTTTATGGTCAACCATGATAACTAATGATAACTTACCACAGCTTAATAACTCATGACAACTCTTGTCATATCCTCAGATGCCGGATAGAGGTTATCATGGGATGACAGATTATGAGATATGTTCATGAGTCAAAGGCTTAACGCAATTGTCCCAGATGACGTTTTTGAGAAGCTTTTACGTCTTTCTGAACAAGAGAAACGTACAAAAAGCCAGATGGCGGCACTTCTGATTGAAGAAGCAATAACCGCTAGAGAACAAAATGCTAAAAAACAGGCAGAAGTCGCATGAGTGAAGCGACCCCGGACAGACTAGACCGGATAGAGCGCATCCTAGAAAGTGCGATCGCCAATCAAGTGTCCCTCCAGGAAACAGTTCGCCAAAACAGCGAAGAAATCCACAGCCTCACAGATATCTTGATGCACTCCATCCAAAACGCCGAAACTGACCGCGAAGTATTCCAGGCTGAAATTCGCCGCATCTGGGAATATCTACTAGGACAGCAGCAGCCTGGCAACGGTCGAGGTGAGGGATGAGTGAGGATTTTAACGAGTTCCTTGAGCAGTTAAAAGCTGAAGTTGCAGCCTGTAAAAAGTTAAGGGAATCAGCAGAAGCACTGCTGGTAAAGGTAAAACAATTTAGCCAGCAGAATTTTTAAAGCATCAGGTATCTGAAATTATTGAAGCAGATTTCGCCGATAAAGTGCGATCGCACTCCTCGGCGGGCGGGTACGCCATCGCACTTTATCGATTGTTAGAAGGATTTTTTTTGGCAATGTAAAGGACTGCCTGCGTCGCTTTAGCCTTACTAACGTCAATATCAAACTCCATAGCCAATAAAATAGGCAGCGTAGACAAATCAAGCGGTTTACCGTCAAGCTCCGGCTTGTTCGTTGCAGTGTTAAAAAGTAAACGCTCACCCCATTTGTCAGACAGCAGGTTAATTAATTGCTTGGTCTTACTTTTTGCTGGTGATGAATCCATAAATTGCGATCGCACTCCTTGATCCTGGATGATCATTTATCTATCTGCTGTGGGTAGGAGAAACTAAGGAGCGACGCGACGCTACGAACTTACTCGCTCTCTTGCTGTATTCAACTGTCTACAACTAGAATACGATGACTGAATACAGCTGTCAACAGATTGTAGACAAGAATAGAGAAACCAGATAGTATTGTAGACAGTTGTATTCAGTGACATAAGCTATGGTCAGCAAACAATTTTCGTTTCGCTTGTCTGATGAAGTTGTGGAGTGGCTGGAAGGATTGCAGTTAGAGGGGGAGAGTCTAAACCAGACGGCTCAAAGGATACTAACAAAATCTGCCGGGTTGTCTACAGATTCACTGTCTACACTGTCTACATCTGTAGACATTCAAGAACTAGTGAGGCAAGAAGTAGAAAACGCGATCGCAAACTCTGAACGGTTGCAAGAGATGATTGCAGCCAATACCGCTTACCTGGCAACCAGTATCAACGAAGTTAACCAACAAGTCGATGCACGGCTGGAGGAACTGCGGGGAAAATTGATTGCCCGGTAGTAGAGGAGGACACCAGCACTACCGGGCTAAAAAGCAATGAAGAATTAATCCTAACCCGCGATCGCACTTTGACTAAGTTAAAAATGGGTAGACAATCCAGTGCTGGTAAAGCGATTGACGCTTTTATTAAGGAGTTAACACTATTGTCAATCAGCCCTCTATAACCTGACTTAAGTCGCTTACATGTGCCACACATGACCGCCTACACCTTGTCTACACCTTGTCTACAGTTGACTTAAGTAGCTCGTATGTGCCACAGATCATGCTCACATGTGCCATATATGAGCATGATCTGTGGCACATAAGACGCTCATTACCTCATCTCTTATCTGTAGACAATCTGTCTACACTGTCTACAGGCAAACCGCGCTAAATTTTGGGGTGTAGGCGGCAAAAAGGCGCTCTATCAAACGTTTTTGGCAACTGTAGACAAATTTTTTAGATCCAAAGAATAGCGATTTTTAACTAATATAATCCTTCTACATGTAGCCACACCAGTTTAATAGCAACTTGCCCAAAATAGCGCTTTTAGCGAGAGTGCAACGAAAATTGCAACCCACAAGACATGCAATTTTCAACGCAGTTACAGCGCGAAAGTGCTTACTCTCCCGATTGAGCCTTAACCCTTGACTGAGTTTCACAAGGGCGACAATGCGATGACGTGCAAGCCCGCTAAGAGCGATCGCAATTAAACAACTCCTAACTTCCGCCTTCAACTTCCACTTACTTCAACAAGAAGAGTGAAGTCGGAAGTTGAAGTCGGAAGTCGCAAGAAATAAATCTGAAAATTTACGCCTCGCCTACCAGCGACCATCCAAAGCTCCAATAAAGAAATTCGTGGCGTGTTCTGGATCACTAAAGCCCAACCTTTGACCCACGTCGAGCGTATACAAAATCGCGCTTTCCAAATTGTGGGTGTAAGCATTAATGGTTATTTGCACCCGATCATACTGAAAAGCAATACCTAAAGCGCACAGTGCCTCCCAATGAATAGCCAAAGGTTCAACCTCATATTCATCCAGGTCGAGCAATTCCAAATTAGCCAAAAGCCGTTGCTGCTTGCTGCGATTTAAATTGCGGATATCATAAGCAATTTGTTCGGCGTTGATTCTCACAAAACTTACTGCACTCCACAGTACCTCACTAAAAATTCTATTAGATTTAGTGGGATACTTTCGGTAAAAAGAACAAATTACCGAGTCTTCTGAGCGATGAGCTTCTATAAACCAAAGTCTCGACCTCATTTAAAACTGGTGTATAACTCCGAAAAACCGAGAGTTGAACCAGAAGTCAAAAGGAACCCAAAATTGAAACGACCCAAAAATGAGGATGTGCGCCCACGGGAACATCTTAGACCAGAGGAGGTTGAGCGGGTTATCGCCGCCGCAAAGGGAGTAGGCCGCCACGGGCAACGCGACGAACTGCTACTACTGATGATATTCCGTCACGGCTTGCGCGTCTCGGAGGCGATCTCTTTGAGATGGTCTGACATCGACTGGGAAACAGCCACCATCTACATTCGGCGGATGAAGCGCGGCAATCCTGCCACTCACCCCATCTACCCTTCGGAATTGCGATCGCTCCGCTCATTCAAAAAGCTAGCCAAAGACAAGTCACCCTGGATATTCATGAGCGAACGCGGCGCACCCATCACCGATGACACGGTACGCATCATCATCAGCCGCGCCGGGGAGATTGCAGGGTTTGACTTTCCCTTGCACCCGCACATGTTACGCCACAGCTGCGGTTATGCCCTAGCTGCCAAAGGCACAGACACCAGACGCATTCAAGACTATCTCGGTCACAAGAACATCAACCACACCGTTCTCTACACCAAGCTAGCACCCAACCGTTTTGACGGGCTGTGGGATTAACCAAACAATTCCAGCCAATGCTGTATAGAACCCTATGGGTGCTAAAAAAGGACACGGCGTAAATCGCCCGTAACGCGATCGCCCTCGCGGAGCCTTAACCCCTCCCGTCGAAGAACATCCGTAAACAATGCTTAGGGATATATATCGAAGCACGACATACCCACCTCCACTGCTCAAAAAATTATGTGAATAGGTTAACCCGTTAACAAAATGTTTTGAGCAAGTGAAACTCGATTGAGGGTTAAGGCTCGACCGGGAGAGTAAGTGGTTGGTCGAGAGTAACAGGCAAGATTTTCAAACCACGCTAATATTTCTTCGGCAAGTTAACTTGTCACTGGTTTAATATTTGCAAAAATTGCAGCCCTAGCAATGGAGTTACTGTCTTCGACATTAACCCCAAAGACAGGAAGTCCACTGATCATCACCCAGTTCGTGTCGGACAGTATACTTATCGACGGATGATTTACCTGCTGAAAAACCATCAAAAAATCTCGGAAGGGTTTAACCCTTTCTGCTGAAAAAACACCCTGTCAAACAATAAAGATAAAAACCTAATAGGTTTCGCCAGAAAATTCTAAGGATTTTAAAGGCAGTCTAACCAAGTCCCAAAAGAGGCGCACTCATGCTGCTAAAAGTCGAGAGTGCAGTAACTCGTTACTGCGTTTCATCCTGACGCAGACTGTACAGCAGTTCTCGCCAGCATCAAATTTTTGCAACGGTAGAGCGTGAGTGGCGCGAATCTTGCGACCGCACAAAGTAAACCAAGTTTGCTCACGCGGTTCCTGCTTGTCCATTAGGTGCAACACTCCGCTTTGGCTTATCTGCCTTCCTAGTACATCCATACCAAATACACTCGCGTTTCAAACTAGTGTATAAAGTTTGACAAATGTCCTGCAAGCAATTGCAAAAATTTGCTGGACTACTTTAAGTTATCCGCCAGCAAATTTTGACACATGAAGTTGGTTTCTTCGACATTAACCCCAAAGAAAACAACTCAACATCTGCATCCCAAGCTTAGACATAGTATGTCGAAGTAGCACATCACCCAATGCCCAATGTCTAACCTCTCCTCAACTCGGCGGCGGTGGCAGAAATAACTGAAGACTTGTACCCCGACTGCCGTAACCAAAAGACATTCCCCTCAATCTCAGATATCACAAGCTTTTTACCGTGTAAGCTTGGACGCACTGCGCCAATGTACTCCACTGCATCGCCAGTTTTAAAGGTACTTCCCTTTTCTCCAGAGGTAGCAACCGGGGTAGCAACCGGGTTATCACTTTGCAGGGATTGGATTTGAGCGGATTGGTTGCTACGGTTGCTACCTTTTTCTGAGTTTTTGAGGTCGCTTACATAATCTTGATTTTTGCAATGCGTCTCAAAAATCTCAGGAAAAACTGTTAAAGGTAGCAACCTTTCTTCTGTAATCATTGCTGTATCTGGGTTAGAGTCGGTTGCTACCTTGGTTGCTACCTTTGAAAGGGAGTTATTGATATCTCTAGCTGTATCGCTTACTGTGTCTGGATTTAAAGCGGTTGCTACCTCGGTT
>JAHCSU010000661.1 GCA_023522315.1 Nostoc sp. CCCryo 231-06 | reverse complement strand
AATCAAAAAAACTGAACCTATCGACCCAAGGTTTTCTACATAAGTTTTCTGGTTAATTGCCGATGCTGAATTGATAGTCTACGGTGCAACCGAACCCGATGCTACCGTAACCATTGGTGGCCGTCCAATTCAGCTAAATCCAGATGGAACATTCCGCTTCCAGATGTCCTTCCAGGATGGTTTAATTGACTATCCAATTTTGGCTGTAGCTGCTGATGGTGAGCAAACCCGGTCAATTCAGATGAAATTTAATCGTGAGACACCATCCCGAAATACCAACACCAAAGAAGAAGCTGTTTTAGAATGGTTCTCTTAAATTTTGGCTCTTAGATAAACTCCAGACTGAAATTTTAAATTATTCCCCGCTATAGTAATTCTGTAGCGGTTTTTTTGCATTATATGTCAACAAAAAAATTATTTTTGTTATTTATCTTGATAATTGGTGCAACCTTATTATCAGGTTGTCAAGAAATTGAAGCAAATTCAGTCCCAAAAGCATCTAAAACTTGCCCTGGCAAAGATGCTAAGTTCAGCATTGATTTTTTTAAAACTAATAATCAAGGTAAAAGAAATCAAAGAGGTATTAACAATGTGATTATTTTTAATCCCAAATCAGCAAAATTAGATTTCAAAGTTAATGTTGGTCTATCTCATCAACTCTACGCCAAAGATGCTAGAGGAAAACTGCGTAAAGAATATGTACCAAAACAGTTTCGTGAACTCATCGGCGATGAGAATGCCAAATTAAACGGACAGCTACCTATTGCCGCAATTAATGCTGACTATATAGGTACTGATGATAAACCACAAGGCTTAAATGTTTCTCGTGGTGTCGAGTATTCGGGAGCATTTAAAACTAAGCGTTCTTCCTTTGGGATATCAGGAGGTACACCCAACCAGCGACAGGCTACTATCCAAGCTGGTAGAAGAAAAAGTGATATTCTCAATTACAATTTAGTGGGTGGTAATGGCAGATTCTATCGTCAGGGTAAATTTAAAGATATTTGTCAAGATTTAGGAGAATTTGCTTGTAAAGATGCTAAAAATCGCTCTATGGCAGCTATCACTAATCAAGGCTATGTAATCCTATTAGTTAATGACTTGAAAGCTAATTCAGATATTGAATTATCTCAAATTAATCAAGAGTTACTGCCAGATATGTTTGATAATGTCCTAGAAGGTATTGCTAGCAATAACTGTTTAGGTAAGATTCAAGAAGGAATATTATTTGATGGAGGCATGTCTCCAGGATTGTATTATAACCAGAAAACTTATGTAGAAAACCTTGGGTCGATAGGTTCAGTTTTTTTGATT
>JAHCSU010000660.1 GCA_023522315.1 Nostoc sp. CCCryo 231-06 | reverse complement strand
AGGAGTCAGAATTTAGGAGTCAGAATTTAGGAGTCAGAATTCAGGAGTCAGAATTCAGGAGTCAGAATTTAGGAGTCAGAATTTAGGAGTCAGAATTCAGGAGTCAGAATTTAGGAGTCAGAATTCAGGAGTCAGGAGTTAGAAGAAATGAGACAGCCAGCGAAGACATTTGAAGATTTGATAGTTTGGCAGAAAGCACATCAATTTATTTTATTAGTGTACCCATTTACTGCTCACTTTCCTAAATCAGAAATATATGGGCTTACCTCTCAATTTAGACGGGCAGCAATTTCTGTACCAGCAAATATAGCAGAGGGATTTAAGAAAAAAGGATTAGCAGATAAAGGACGTTTTTTAAACATTGCACAAGGTTCTTTAGAAGAATGTCGTTATTATCTAATTCTTTCAAATGATTTGGAATATGGTGAGACTTCGGAATTAAAACTTAAACTTGAAGAAGTTAGTAAACTACTGACAAGCTATGCTAATTCCATTCTGAATTCTGATTCCTGATTCCTGACTCCTGAATTCTAATATGTTTAATTTATTTTTTTAGGAGATTTAATAGTGAGTCTGACTTTACTTGGCACAATTCTGATTGTAGAAGATTCTCCCAGTGAATTGGAATTAATGAGCCATTATCTTAGAGAAAGTGGTTACAACGTAATTAAAGCAAGTGGTGCAAAAGAGGGTTTAGAAAAAGCTGTGCTAGAAAAACCAGATGCGATAGTAACTGATGTAGTAATGCCAGAAATGAGCGGATTTGAATTGTGTCGTTATCTGAGAAGAAATCCGATTACTGCAAAAGTGCCAATTGTAATTTGTAGTTCCAAAAATCAAGAAATTGACCGTTTATGGGCCATGAGACAAGGTGCAGATGCCTACATAACTAAACCTTACACCCGCGAACATCTGTTACGTACTATTAAATCAGTGGTAATTTGAATAAATGACTAGTATAAACATTACACTTCCTTCAAAACAAACCCAAAATAATTTAGCAGACGGTTATCTGAAGTTTCAGCTAAATCAACAGACTGCTGCTGTTTTATCAATGAAACATACGCAAGAAGCAATTATTGTACCGATTGAATCTGTAACCTCAATGCCTAATATGCCGTCCTGTATATTAGGATTAATGAATTGGCGAAGTCGGATAATTTGGGTTATTGATTTGCCAAGAATGCTTAATTTAGAATCTTTAGATTATCGACTGCGACAGTACAGTGCGATTGTTATCCAAGCGGAATCATTGGTGTTAAGTTTAGTTGTGCAAGAAATAAAAGGTACGACTAAGTTCATCCCTGATGATATTCATTCTCCTATAGGACAAGTGGCATCCAGTTTAGTTCCTTATTTATGTGGGTGTGTTGTGCAACAAGAAGAAATATTACTGGTATTAGATGCTCAGGCAATTGTGCAGTCTTCTATTCTCCGCAGTGATTAGGGTGTATTACTAAAAAGGATTTTTAGTGTTCTTATTCACATAGTTAGGAGAATTACTTTTATGTTTAATAAAACCAATGCAAATCAAGGTAGTGGCGCTCAAAATCGAGCATCACTGATTTCATCCCAAAAAATAAATGGTAGTGCTATAAAGCTACCAGTTAAGACTACTAGTGAAACGGCTAATAATTCTTTACTAAATCAGGCTATTGCCTCTTTTACAAAATTCGGATTGGCTAAGAAAGCGACTATTTTAGCGATCGCAATCGGTACAATACCAGTATTGAGCATCGGCGCGATCGCTTTTAGCTTTGCCAACAAATCAATTACTAAACAAATTACCCAGTCTCAACAAGCTGAAGCTATTGGTTTAAGTGATAAAGTTAACCGTTTCATGTCGGGGCGCTACGGAGATATTCAGGTAATATCAAGTTTACTTTTTTTGACAAGTCCCCAGGCTAGTGTAAGCATCACCACTCAAGATAAACAAGCAATCTTAGATGGAGTTATCGAAGCTTACAAAGTTTATGACAGCGTTGCTGTTTTTAATCGCCAAGGTAACTTGATTGTCCAATCCACAGGCGAACCCCTAGACAACCAAAAAGACCGTATCTACTTTCAAGAGGCTTTACAAAAAGATACTCCTGTCATCAGTAAACCTGAAGCAGCAAAAAATACTGGTGTAGCGAGTATTTATATAGCTGCACCTGTGAAAGAGATAAGGACGGGCAAAACCATTGGTGTGGTAAGGGCGCGGATGCCCGTAAAATCTTTAGAGGGAGTCATCAAAAACTACGTAGCCAATGGGCAACAATACCATTTGCTCGATGCTTCGGGAACAGTTTTCTTGAGTCCACAAAAGGAATTATTAGGGAAACAGGCAAAGGGAGAGTATTCTAGTTTACCTAAACTGGTAGCAGCCAATAAGGTAGATAGTTTTATAGAAGTTCCCAAAACTGGCAAAAAAGAAGAACTAGTCAGCTACGTACCAGCCAGTAAGTTAGATGGCTTACCAGATTTAAACTGGCAAGTACTTTTATCTACAGACACAGCAATTGTATTTGAGCCGCAAAGACAATTGTTGTGGATTATAGGCATTGGCACAGCAGTTACAGCATTGATTGTAGCTGCGATCGCATCTCGGTTAGCTAAACTTACTACACAGCCAATTTTAAATGCGACTGCGGCATTAGCAAAGCTTGGTCAAGGTAAATTTAATACCCGTCTGGAAATCGAAAGAGAAGACGAATTAGGGGTATTAAGTGCAAATATCAACCAGATGGCCGAACAATTGCAGGTCTTACTTAAGGAACAAGAACTGGACGTTGAAGGGGCAAAACTACTAACAGATATTACCCTACGAATTCGGAAAATTCTCAAAACTGAAGATATTTATCACTCAGCAGTAAAAGAAGTTCAGCGATCGCTAAAAACAGACCGGGTAATCATTTATAGTCTGAATCAAAATACTGGAGATGGCGTTGTCGTTGCTGAATCGGTAACTGATAATTGGCCAGAAATGCTTGGAGTGAAAATTGACGATCCTTATTTTCGGGAACGTTATGTAGAAACTGATCACTATGGACAGGTGCAAGCAATTGCAAACATTCATCAAGACCAAAGCTTGAAAAATGCCGTCGGTTACGTCCAACTTTTAGAAAAATTTGCTGTCAAAGGTAATTTGATCGTCCCAATTCTTGCCCAAGGCCAGCTTTTATCCTTATTAATTGCTCATCAGTGCGAAACTCCTCGTGTTTGGCAACAGCCGGAAATTGACTTGTTTCAACAGATAGCAACTCAAATCGGCTATGCCTTAGAACAAGCCAAGTTATTAGAAGAGATACAATCCAGGAATGTTGCAATAATCGGTTCTGGCGACGAACTGCATCAACAAGAAACACTGCAACAGCAACTTTTACAACTGCTCAATCAGGTAGAAGGTGCAGCCAGAGGCGACTTGACAGTCCGTGCAGACGTAACGGCTGGGGAAATAGGCACTGTTGCCGACTTTTTCAACTCAATTGTAGAAAGCCTCCGGGATATTGTTACCCAAGTTCAACAAGCTGCCACCCACGTTAATACTGCTATTGGCTCTAACGAAGGAGCCATCCGCCATCTAGCAGAGGAAGCACTAACCCAAGCTGCCGAAATCAACCGCACCCTTAATGCTGTTGACCAAATGACCCAATCCATGCAAGCTGTAGCCGAAAGCGCCGAAAAAGCTGCTTTCGTTGCCAATCATGCGGCTCACACCGCTACTAAGAGTGGACACGCGATGGATTTAACAGTACAAAACATCCTGTCTTTGCGGGAAACTGTGGGTGAAACTGCTAAGAAAGTGAAACGTTTGGGAGAATCTTCGCAACAAATTTCTCGCGTGGTTTCCTTGATTAACCAAATCGCTATTCAAACTAACTTGCTTGCTATTAACGCCGGTATTGAAGCAGCGCGTGCGGGTGAAGAAGGTCAAGGTTTTGCCGTAGTGGCTGAAGAAGTCGGTGAACTAGCAGTCAGGAGTGCCGCAGCAACTCAAGAAATTGAACAAATTGTTGAAAATATTCAACGAGAAACCAGTGAAGTGGTACAAGCAATGGAAATAGGCACTACCCAAGTGGTAGAAGGAACTCGAATTGTGGAGGAGGCTAAAGAAAGTCTGAGTGAAATTTTGGATGTATCGCGTCAAATTGACTCCTTAGTGCAGTCGATTTCCACTGCAACTGCATCTCAGGTTGAAACATCGCAAAGTGTTAGCCAATTGATGAAAGATATTGCTGCTGTATCACAACGCACCAGCGATTCTTCTCGTCAAGTTTCCGAATCTCTGCAACAAACTGTGGAGATTTCCCATCAGTTACAAGAGACTGTCGAGGCTTTCAAAGTTAGTTAAGTTTGTCATTTGTCATTTGTCCTTTGCTAGTGACCAATGATATCAGGTTCGGTTAAACACTTGTAATATCTGTAGATTGGGTTGAGGAACTAAACGATGCCCAATACCCAATGACCAATGACCAATGACTAATACAGTACTTCCGCCTGCTATGAGGTACGCACACAGTCTCAAAAGTTAGGATAGGAAAGGGATGTGGGTAAAATTGTGCTTCATAATAGCCGGAAGTGCTGTAACCAATAACCAATGACCATTAACAAAAACCATGTTACAAGACAAAGAACTAGAAATCCAGATGCAGTTTCTGGAAGAGGCAACTGATTACTTGAATACCTTAGAAGGGGTATTACTGGAAATCGATACTAGTAACCGCATCGATTTGGATAAAATCAATGCTGCACTCCGAGCCGCTCATTCTATCAAAGGTGGCGCGGGGATGATGGGATTTAAATCGCTAAGTCATTTAGCTCACCGTCTGGAAGATTCCTTTAAAGTTTTAAAAACTAAAAAAAATTCTTTAGAAATTGATACTCAGTTGCAAAGTTTATTGCTATCTGGAGTTGACTGGCTGCGTCAGATTGTAGAATTGCTTGCAGAAGGAAATGTTGTCGAAGATCAGTGGTTAGGAACCTTTTGTTACCCAATTTTTGATGAGTTGCACGATCGCTTGGGCGACCCCTCCCCTGAGGATGCCTCAACCATGCTATCCCCAGAAGATGGCCAAGACGTTATCCCTTTGCTATTTGGCACAGAAGTAGAAGAGTGTTTGCAACGCCTAGAATCTATATTGGCAGATAGCGAACAGCCCGGCTTGCATGAAGAAGTTGTGATTATGGCCGCTGAATTGGGCGGTTTGGGTGAAATGCTGCAATTGGCAGCTTTTACCAAGCTTTGTGAGTCAGTAACGCAGCAATTGGAAAGTGTTAGCAGCTCGCGCATTCCCGAAATTGCCCGGTTAGCATTGCAAGCATGGCGGCGATCGCAAGCTTTGGTGCTGACAAATCAACTAGATAACTTGCCTACAGAACTTGACTTAACTAGTAGTTATCCGCAATCCCAGCCACTATTACCAGCAGAAGTAATACCACATATCGCCACAGATACAGAAGTAGTGTCAACATCTGTTTGGCCACTAGAAAACACTAGAGAAAATTGGACTAATCGTGAAGCGTTGGCGCAGCCCACACTTCGACAAGGCTCAGTGACCGCCGCAGGTATCGCTGCTAATTTTACATTTGTAGATGCACAATTTGCCGATGATGTTAATGGTGTCAATGTCACAGAGCATAACACAATATTTTCTAAAGAAAATAATCTTCCAGATGCCAGATATGGCGAAGGTAAAGCAGAGGCAAATGGCGTTGCTAAAGAGCGGGAAACTCATGAAAATAGCGTCCGAGTTCCCAGCAAACAACTAGAGCAAATTAATGATTTATTTGGCGAACTGATTGTTCAGCGAAATGGGTTAAACTCGCACCTAGAAAGATTACGCAAACTCGTTCGGAACTTAAACCAGCGAGTCCAGGTTCTCGACCGAGAAAACCAGGAATTACGTATAGTTTATGACAAAATTTCCACTCAAGCTGCTACGTCTGCTGGGGTGCGGGTGCAAGCTGAAAATGGCCAACAACCACAAGCCATAGAGAGAGAATTTGATACTTTAGAAATGGATCGTTATAACGATTTAAACCTGCGATCGCAGGAAGTTATGGAAACCATTATTCAGGTGCAGGAAGTCACAACTGACGTTCAACTCAGCGTAGATGATACAGACCAAATTGCTCGTAAAATAAACAAAACATCCAAACAGTTACAAACAAAGCTAAATCACATCCGAATGCGGCCGTTGTCCGATTTAATCGAACGTTTTCCCAGAGCCTTGCGCGATTTAAATGTAGAATATGGGAAAAATGTCCAGTTAAAAATTGAAGGTGGCAACACTTTAATTGAACGCAGCATTTTAGAAGCATTAAACGAGCCTTTAATGCATCTCGTAAGAAACGCTTTCGATCATGGTATCGAAGACTCTAGCACCCGCCGCCTTCTGGGTAAACCAGAACAAGGATTGATTGAAATTACAGCTACTCACCGCAGCAATCGCACCCTGATTACTATCCGTGATGATGGTTGGGGCATTTCTCTGGAGAAAATTCGCACCCGCGCCCTAGCTATGGGATTGGATGCTTCTCTACTCGCTAATGCTAGTGATGAAGAACTGTTATCACTAATTTTTGAACCAGGTTTTACCACCTCCGAACAAGTTACAGCATTATCTGGTCGCGGTGTCGGCATGGATGTAGTTCGTAACAACCTCAAACTGATTCGAGGAGATGTCAAAGTTGATACGGAACCTGGAGTTGGTACTACCTTCACCCTATCACTACCCTTTACCCTTTCCGTTGCAAGAGTTCTACTGGTAGAAATCAACAAAATGCTATTGGCATTTCCCACAGATGTCATTTCAGAAATATCCTTACTCCAAGACGAGCGGGTTTTCCAAATGGCAGGTAGCGAAGTTCTAAATTGGCAAGGAAACATGCTACCACTGATTCGCCTGACTCAATATTTAGAGTTTAATTGCCTGCGCTACGATCGCTCAGAGTTAGAAACTCCGGCAGCAATTAATGCTAACAGCGTCTTAGTAGTCAAAGGTAATAATCAGCCAGTAGCGATTCAAATAGACCGTTGCTGGGGTGAACAAGAAGTTGCGATTCGCCAAGTGGAGGGAAATATACCTTTACCTGAAGGCTTTAGCAACTGCACAATTCTCGGTGATGGTCGAGTAGTGCCACTAGTTAATGTCAATGAGTTGCTATATTGGATTGCTACAAATGGGCGGACTCATAAAGGTATTCAATTACCATCAGCAAGGTTAAAGACACCATTTTTGATATTTGATGAAGAGAAAATATCAGCCGCATCTGTGAAGCAGAAAGGCACAATTTTAATCGTAGATGACTCGATTAATGTTCGCCGCTTTTTAGCGCTGACTCTTGAAAAAGGAGGGTATCAAGTAGAGCAAGCTAAAGACGGTCAAGATGCTTTAGAAAAACTCCATAATGGATTGAGAGTAGAGGCGGTAATTTGTGATATTGAAATGCCTCGTCTTGATGGTTATGGCTTTTTAGGTAAGGTAAATGCAGACGTTGATACAAAAAATATTCCAGTTGCGATGCTGACTTCTCGCAGCAGCAATAAACATCGACAACTAGCTATGCAATTGGGGGCGCGGGCTTATTTTTCTAAACCTTATAACGAGCAAGAGCTACTGCAAACGCTGGAGGAGATGATTCGTAATGTGGCGGAAAAGGCAGCTTCTAATTGATAATTCATAATCATATTTCAGATATTTTCGTAGGGTGCGTTAGCCTTTGGCGTAACGCACCATTTTATAACAATTTTAAAAAAGAATGCGACAAACAGACCATTTGTAGAGATGCGATTCATCGCGTCTTTACCCAAGGACGTGTTGCAATTATTAATTGAATTGGTATTAGTATCCAGGGGACTAGAAGTCGCGGCTACACAGACAAAACCCGCCTGCGCGGATTTATATCACAATACGGTTCAGTTAAAGGCTACTGGCAAAAATTTGGGTTTTTGAGACGCGATAAATCGCCGTCTCTACAAGTGTTTTGTGTTGATTTATATCACTAATAATCGCCTAGCTTTTTCGTGATACTATTTGTGTCAATTGAAGCAATTTCTACATAAACTCAATTTGTAGTGAATTTATGGTAACTGTAGAAGCCATAGATAAAGAAGCAACCCGTTTTCGCTTGCGGAATGATTTTGTTAATCGCTTTTTGGGAGATGCTGAGGATGAAAATTCGCTGCTGAAATTGGCACTAAATCGCGGCTGGCTGAACTGTGTAGGGATAGATACAAATAGAAAACCTGTTTACGCTTTCTTTCATGCCTCATTTCAGGAGTACTTTGCTGCTAAAGCAATTGATGACTGGCATTTATTTCTCAACCACGTTCCCAAAAATCCCAGTCAAGGAATTTATCGCATCTTTGAGCCGCAATGGAAGCAAACAATATTACTTTGGTTAGGGCGAGAATAAGAAAACCTCAAACAGCAAAAGCAACAGTTTATCGATGCTTTAGTTAATTTTAAAGACGGATGTCGAAAATTTTATGAATATCGCGCCTATTTTTTAGCTGCCGTAGGAATTGCAGAGTTTAGAGATTATTTCAGAGCAGATGAAATAATAGCGCAAATTGTCAAGTGGAGAATTGATAGCCAGAGTTCAATCAAAGACGAAGCTATAATATCAGCACTACAACAAACAGACCGCACAAAAGCGATCGCAGCCTTAGTGCAACTGCTGCAATCAACAACTGTGGATGACTACACCCGTAGGCAGGCAGCAGATAGCTTAGGGAAAATTCTACAGGATAATAAGCATCGCTTTGAGGTAGTTAAAGTTTTAAGTGGTTATTGGCGATTGGATGATGACTGCTACAATTTAGCCTGGAAATGCGCCCAGAATATGCCTTACCCCGATTTCTATCAAGCTTGGCATCAGCATAATGTTGCTACTCTTACAATGCGAAGCTTAAAGGAAATCCTCTTCACAAGAATAATTTAAGTACTTTTGCAGCAGCGAGCTTACAAATGAAGTTCTCATGGTAACGGCAGCTTGTCCATTCATTACCAAAACAGACGCGGACGTTACGAATGTTTGTCTGTTAGCAACAACAGCTTAAGCATTTATTATAAATGGATACTCATTTGTAGCAATTGCATACTCATTCATAACTAATGCTTAAAATTTAATCA
>JAHCSU010000659.1 GCA_023522315.1 Nostoc sp. CCCryo 231-06 | reverse complement strand
CTGTGCTTGAAGTGATGCTAAATCTGAAGTTTCCCCAAAACTGTTATCTAGAGAATTTTCTATAGACGATACATCCACAGTATTTTCTGTGGTTTCCATCTGAATATAGGTGGATGCGGCTACATCCTCAAACAGCAGTTGTGAATTTTCATCGAAAGGGTTGAATGAATCAAGTTCCAGATCAACAGCAGATATCTCTGGGGGCTGATTAGTAAACTCTGGAACAAAATCTAAAGTTTCTGGTTGTTGCGATCGCTTGATCATCTCTTCCCCTAGATCCTGGGCCAACAAAGACGTTTCAGGCGCAAAGGGCTGTATGCGATCGCTGATTGCAGGGGAAATAGTTGGGTTACTCGGTGTTAACTCATCAAATAAATCATCTCCAGAATCTGATGAGAATATCAAATCTAGCTGCTCTTGGTGCTGGAAATTGAGATCAAAATCTTCTTCTATGTCAAAACTGGCTACAGGAGAAGGTATTGGCTGCTGACTGTCGCTAAAAATGTCATTAGTTGCAGCAAACAAACTCTCCTCTAACGCCCTTTCCACATTTTGCTCAATTAAGGAATCGAATTCGTCCTGCTCCTCTGTGGTTTCCTGGTTCCAGAAGTCGCTCAGATCATTTTCTGATTGAGAAAACTCAGGTGCTGTTGCTGGAGATGTATCAAATAAATCACCGAGTTCTGGTTCACTTGTAGCCAGTAGTGGCTGTTCTTCCATTTCAGCAAATAGGCTGTCTAGAGACAAGCCTGTTTCCTGGGGTAATTCTATGTAGTCACTAGGGGTAATTTCTTCTACCCAATTTGCATTTCTAGTTTCTAAGAATAAGTTATCAAAACTGTTTTTTTGGTTGCTAGATAGTTCCACAGAGGCGTTCGCCTCCGTTTCTGGTTGAGTTACTTCGCCTGTAGGTAATAGTTCAATATCATCATCTAGTGTCAGTGTCAATAAATCTTCAACAACATCGTTTTTGTTGACATCATGAGGCAGGTCTGTATCACTAGAGACATCAATAAATTCTTGTAAATCCTGGGAAGAAGAATCTAAATTTATATCAAGTACGTTAATATCGCTTAACTCTAAAGTCGTAGCAGATGTTTGTTGATTTTGGGATTCTGAATTCTCTTTTTCTAGGAAATTGTCGCCAAATAACAGGGATAAATCTTCTGTCGTGACTGTGGTTTTTGGGTGCTGCTCGTTGCTTGTGCCTTCATCAAAGGAGAGGAAATCGGATAAATCGCTATTAGCATCCTCAGCGTCTGTGCTGCTGAAATCAATCCCAAAATCATCCGTGGCAACAATATCTAAGGTTTCTTCTTGATGCCAGCTTTCATCTAGTTCGGGAGTATTTCCGTCAAATAAATCGGCAAGGGTATTTAACTCAGCTATTCCTACCTCTGGGCCATTGGAGTCAAGATTGCTACTGATTGGATGTACTTCGTCATGTGTGGTAAAACTAAGACTAGTGTGAGTAGCAGCGTTTAGTGGTATCCCTTGTTGAACATAAGCGCGATCGCCCTTGACGTTGGCGTAGCCAGATGCTCGCGGTTTCGCTAACGCTGTGCGATCGCTAGTATCCTCGTTTAGATTAAGTTCTTCAGTTGTCTGAGCTATGTTAGTTATGACTAACGGCTCGGTGTTATCAGATAGAATTAGCTCTGAGGCAGTTGATGATTCTGTCAAAGCCGTAGATTGTTCGTCAAACAAATCAGTGGTAACTTCTAATAACTCAATTTCTGCAAAGTTCAAAAGCGCTTCTAGTTGCTGACTAATTGCAATTTCGGCTTCCCTACCTTGCAGGACTAATTCTTGAGCTTGTTTGATTTCGGTAATGACAATTTTAGCTAACGTCAGATAGCTATTTTCAGAATTACCGATCGCACTGGCTGCTGCTTGACACAAACCACACCACTTGGACAAGTTCCAAGTCTCACCAAGTCTGACTAACTGGTAACAGCATTGCTGAAGGTTTTGTCGAGTTGAGGGTGTTGTTGTTTGCTTAAAAAGTTGCAACATTTCCCGTAGTCTTTGCAGCACCTGGGCTTGAAATTCGCCCCAATTATTATTTTCTTTGGCGGTGAGAGGCGATCGTGCAGCATTTCGCACCTCTTGGGGTGCTACTGAGAATGATATTTCTGTAGATTCCTGATGAGTGTCTTCTGACAAACTGGGAATATCTCGCCGCAGGAAAAGTTCTGTAAGTGTGGAGACATTCTCTACAGAGGTTGTGTGTCGTTCTGTTGTGCTAGCTACTCCATTTTTTCCTTGTTCTACAAGTAGTTCCAGGTGCTGATACAGCCATTTAAAGACTGGTTCAGCTTCTGACATCAAAGTATTAGCTGCATCTTCAGAAAGACCATAAGGGCCGCTCAACTGCTCTAACAGCGCTTTCAGGGTATCAGATACACCGAGAAATAAAGACTCTAACTTTTGGTCAATCTGAACTGGATTATCTTTGAGAACTTTAAAACAATCTTCCAGACGGTGAGAGGTATGCTGGATGCTAGTCAATCCAAGCATCGCCGCTCCTCCTTTGATGGAGTGAGCCGCCCGGAAGACTTCACTGATCATTTCCGGGTCGTTCAGGGTACCCTCTAAATTCAGCAAGCCCTGCTCAATGGTATTCAGGTGATCCCTGGCTTCTTCGATAAAGTAACCCAAAATCCGCTGTTGTTGTTCCGGCAGCATAGTTTTTTAGTCATTAGTCATTGGTCATTGGTCATTGGTCATTGGTCATTAGTCATTAGTCATTAGCAAATAAAAATTGGACTTTGGACAAATGACAATTTATCTGGTTTCCGTAGTTTCCACTCGGAAACGTTCAACGGAGGCGATCAAGTCACGGGATACACCAACTAAGTGTTGTAGCGCACCTGAAACTCGCTGTGCTTCCTGGGAAGTTTCTTGCGCGGTGAGTTCTACTGATTGCATTACATGAGCGACAGCGCGGGAGGTGTCAGTCTGTTCCACAGTGTCATTGGTAATCGAGCGCACAAGAATATCGATGCGATTTGCCACTTGAATAATGTTTTCAAGCGATCGCTTGGCTTCTTCTGCCAATTTTGTCCCTTTAATTACTTGTTGTGTGCCTTCTTCCATCGCGGTCATTACAGAACCTGTTTCGCTTTGGATTTGCATCACAATTTGTTCAATTTCCTTCAGAGATTTAGCAGATTTGTCTGCTAACTGGCGCACTTCGTCTGCCACAATCGCAAACCCGCGTCCAGCTTCCCCTGCCCTTGCCGCCTCAATACTAGCATTGAGTGCTAACAAGTTTGTTCTCGATGCAATTTGGGAAATCAACGCCACAATTTTAGAAATTTCTTGGGAAGATTCCGCTAACCGCTTCACTTTTCGAGTGGTTTCGGCAACGGTTTCTCGAATTTCCAAAATCCCCGCCACGGTATTTTCTACTGCTTCTCCACCTTTAATAGCGATCGTACTAGCATCACGGGCGACGGTTTCGGCTTCCCGCGCCGCCTCTGCTACCCGTTGAATCGAGTCAGTCATTACCTGTACAGAATTCAGCGTCACTGCCAACTCTTCTGCTTGGCGCAAAGCATCACTAGATAAGGCTCTGGCAAAAGTTTCGGAATTGGTTGCACCTTTTGTCACATCCTTCGCCGCCACTTTTACCTGTTGCACAATATCCCGGAGGTTTTGAATTGTCAGGTTAAAGGCATCAGCTACCGCTCCCAATACGTCGGCTGTGACTTCAGCTTGGACTGTTAAATCGCCTCTAGCAGCTCCTTCCACATCATCCAAGAGACGAATCACTTGGCGTTGCAGGTTCTCTTTGGCTTCCTCTTGTTCATCAGCTTTCCGTTGGGCTTCACTTGTAGTCGTGAAAATTACCCGCGCCATTTCATTAAAGCCAGTGGATAAATGGCCCAATTCATCTTCGGAAAACACTGTGGCTTGAGCATTCAAATTTCCTTGACGTACAGCCTCAAACTGAGTTTGGAGATCATTGGTTGTGCGCCGAATTTGTTTGAGTGCAAGATTCCCCATGAAGCCTGCGGTGGTAAAACCTGCAATCCCAGCTGCGAGCGACATTGCCCAACCTGTGTTTCGTACTGATTCTCGTTGTTGAACTGGCGAAAATGTGGTAGCGACAAAGCTAACTGTGGCTACAACCAGCGCCGAGACAATGCCCACACTTCCAGCAATTAACCATTGTTTCCGTTCGATGGAGGCATTCTCTAATGGTGCTAACCATCCTTGCTCGATGCTGACGCTGGGTTCTATTTTCGAGACATCTGTTTGGCTAAAGACTGGAACTTCTTCATGGGAACCAGTCATTGTGAATAGTTCCTCTTCGCGATCGCTAGCGGCACTACTTGTAGAAGCCTCTACAACTTGAGAACGTCTACTGCCACTGGTTTCTGATGCAGCAGAATGCATTGCTAGATCACCGAAGTTAGAATCTCCTTCGAGCAGGTCAAACCCTGGAATGTTACCTAAATCATCAAATTCCTCAAAGTCATCTAAAAATTCTATATTGCTCTTAGAATTTTCTCCATCCAGTATATTGTTTGAGTCTTCATAAGGGCTTAACCCCTCTGAGCCAAAGGCAGACTCAAATGCTTCCATATCAAAATTATCATCGTCATCAAAGCTATTTTTACCGATGAGTTCGCCTGATTTAAACTGCTTTTCTTTTACAGGTATATTGCTGCTAAAAGATGAAGCATCATCAGATAAATCCGGTACAAAAGCTTCTTCATCTGCAAAACTTTTTGACTTCAACCAATCGGGTGCTTCGGTTTCAGGTAAATCATATTGACTGTTACTATTTGTTGATGAACTATTTTTAAGTTCTTCTTGAACAATAAATAAAGTTTCCTCTCCCAAACTAGATTTTGTATATTTCAAGCCCTCATTACTAAGCTCTGGGGACTTTGACTCACTCAATAAATCAGGGAAATTATTCTCGCTATTCCCAGTTTTGTAATTAGAAGATGAAGAGTTATTATTGTCAATAGCCGAATTCCCGCGATCGGAATTTATCCCATTATCTGAAAACTGACTATTTACTAATGATTCTTCCTGGTTCTCTTCTGATATCTCTTCCTGCCAGAAAGCAGGCAACTCTAATTCTGTTTTCTCCTCCCAACTGCTTTTATTTAACTCTTGTTCCTGTAGTTCTTCATTGATGGCAAAAGGGTCATCACCAAAAGTTATAGAAGAATCTGATATTTTTACCGTTCCAATACTATTTTCTGTTGGTATATCAAATGGACTTTTTGAAGATATTTCCTCAACGCTATTTACCGTTTCTGGATGCTCTGCAAAAAAGTTCAAATCCAGGTTATTGCTATCAAAATGCTCACTAGCGCCCAAATCTTTTAATTCTTGTTCGCTATATACCAGTGCATCAGACATCTCTGGGGAATTGATTTGCTCTTGACTATCTGACGTATCAATCTCCCCACCGAATGATTGTAAATATTGATTGATATTCTCAATTCCATTATTGGCAAAACCAATAATTTCTTGATCGTCAGTCAAGCGTAATACCTGTTGATATTCTTCTTTTGCTACATCGTACTGCTGTAAAACATAGTAGATGTGACCCCTTAACAAATGGGAGTTGGGGTCATTTGGTAAATTTTGCACCACTTGGTCAACTAAAGTGGCGGCAACCTCATAATTTCTTTGAACATAGGCGGTCATCGCCTGTTGATATGTTGGCTCGTAATTATCAATACTTGCTGCCATTTCCTCCTCCAATTTCATCCTGCCCACCTAGCACTCCGTAAAATTGCCATTTGATCGAGCAGTCGCAGACACTTGTTGTTTTTAGCATCTAATAACCACTCTCCACGTAAAAAGGGAGCCATAGTATCTGGAACACTAGTTGGTGGCATGAGATTCTGGACATCCAACCAGTCCATCCCACCAATTTCCTCTACTGCTAAACCCACTATTGTGTCTTGCTCTTCAATGGCAATCACCGAAATTTCAGCTCTATCCGTGTTTAATGCACTTGCTTCCCCAAGAAATTGACCCAAATCAGCTACCCAAATAACTCGACCTCGTAAATTTAGAGTACCCAAAAGTAAAGGAGAAGCATTAGGAATCGGGGTGATTCTATCAGGACTTAGTTCAATTACCTCCCGAATGCCAGTTGCTTGTAGTGCAAACTCCTGATGCGAGGGAATGTAAAACCTCAAATGTAACTCACCTTCGGGACTTTCTACTTGTAATTCTGGTCGGAAATGGCCTTGACCACTGCCACTTAAAAAGTCCGGTTTGCTGACCATATTGCTTTTATCCTTATCCTCGCAGCAGTTGTTTGACTGTTCCCACCAACTCGGTTGGTTGAAATGGTTTGGCTATGTAGGCGTCTGCACCCTGTTTCATGCCCCAATAGCGATCAAATTCTTCGCCTTTGGAAGAACACATAACCACAGGGACATTTTGGGTTTTTGGATCGGATTTTAAGCGCCGACAAACTTCGTAGCCGTTCATTCGGGGCATGACAATATCCAATACCACTAAATCGGGAGGTGATATTTGAATTGCCTCCAATGCTTCTAATCCATCACTGGCATGGGTAACTGTTAGGCCAGTTGCTTTCAGGAGGTCTGTAATCATCTCCCTTTGCGCGATACTGTCTTCCACTATCAGAACTGTACTCATAAATGTCTATTTACCTCCTGATGTAGACGTTCCTATCTGGAACATTCTTTAATTCTCCCGCAAGTATTAACTGTATAAATTAATTGTATGTTCTCACTATTTTCCTGGATATTGACGTTTTACTGAGTTAGCTGACTCTGTGATAACATCTTTTAACTGATCTTTTAGTAGATCAACAAATCTTCGATCTCTTTGATATCCTCCATACCCCCTCAATTTGCTCTCTTTGTAGCGTAAAATCTTTGGCATAGCAACTCTTAGAGACGAACTCGCGTTCGCTTAGAGCGAATCATTGAGCGTTTTTTAGGCTTTAGTATTGTTCAATCCAAAATGTAGTTTACTGGTTGTTGATATATTTCTCTACGAGCATAAGTAACTCAATGTCTGTAAATGGTTTTGTTAAATAATCTGTTGCCCCGACCATACTAGCTTTGACTCGATCAATAAATCCATCTTTACCAGTGAGCATGATAATCGGTGTGAGCCGAAATGCTGTTGAATGTCGCAGCATGGCGCAAACCTCGTACCCCTCTAATTCCGACATGGCAATGTCGCATAAAATCAAATCCGGTTTGAGTTGAAAAACCAGACTCAGTGCCTCCAAGGGATTGGTGAGAGCGATCGCTTCATAACCTTGTGCTTGTAAGATGGAATTTATAGTCTCACCGATGGCGATCGCATCGTCAATACATACTATCCGCCCCCTGTGTTTTCTCTTTAATTCACTGTTATCAGTGTGATAATCTGGTTTGTTTGTGTCTGAATATACTAGTTGTAGCCAACTCTGTTGCACATAAGGATATATTGCCTTAGCGACTGTCAAAATGTCTCGGTTAAGATAGCGAGCCAGTTGACGCAAGGATGTTTTACCATCAGCCCAATGTTGTAGCTTACTTACGGTTGCTTCTGGTAGTGAGGATTGTAGCTGAACTTTGTCAGATAGCACTGGGAATTGTTCTGGAGACTGAATATGTGGATACAGCTGCTTCCACTCTTGTACCTGCTTCCTAATTTTTGTAACAAATGGAGCAATCTCAAAAGTGTTTAATTGCGGGGCAAGTGCCGCACCATGATGGAAAATGAAGTGCCCTTGGTGTAAACTCAGCAGGTCAAAGAGAGTTTCATGTACCAAGCCGCGAATGATACTACCAGCTATCTTGGGGTTGATAATATTCCGTTCCAAGAGTGCCCACACATAGGCATACTCTGGTGCGTCGGTTGATGGTAAGGAGGCAATTTGTTTGTCGGTAAGTCGCATCTCGACTCGATAATGACGTAAATAATCGCTAATTCTGGATAAACTACTCTCACCTTCTTGGCAATAGATAATTTGACCATTGAGGAAAAAGACGAACCAAGACTGTTGTTTGAGGCGATAAATGCTTGCTCCCTCTCCACCCAGTTTGTTGTTATGGTGAGAGCTAGTAGCTCTCACCCATAGTTGCCCAGTTCGTTGTCCCAACTCAATCAATTGCAGGATACTGCAAATATCAATTTCATTTAAATTTCCCTGCATTTACCTAAAAAATACTCCTTGTAATACCGTTAATATTATTTTTGAATTGTGTCCCGCAATTTTTCCATTTTTCGACTAAGTAGTTTAAGTATTAATTATGGGCTATTGGCAAGATTTTTACCCTGTCCCTTGTTGCCATTAGGGAATATAGCGGTTTTCAATTATAAAGTTTAATCTTTCGTAATACACTTGGACAAAGCTAGTGTTAACACGGAAGTCATCATCACTGTCATCAGTACAAAATATAAAGGCGCGATCAACTCGCTTTTATAAATATCAAGACGTAATATCTCGCGTCTATAGTTTTGTCTGTCTTGTTCTCCTAAACTTCGGTTCAGTAAGACAAGTTAACAGAATTATTTAAGGTATATCCCAAAACATAAACTTTAAGTGCATCAATAAAGGACTAACGGTGTGCTGTATTTAGCAGAAGTACAAAAACAGAAAGGTGGTTTACTCGGTGGCGGTGGCAAAACTGAACTGAAACTACTAGCTTGTCAGCGAACTGACCAGAATTGGAGTACTGTGTCGGAAGAAGTGATTGCCGCTGAGGACGCAAGCAAATTAAATGATGGTGCTTTGGTACTGGTAGAACTGAATCCAAATCGTCAAGTGCAGCGGATTCAAGAAGCAGGGCGGCCACTAGTCAACATTTTGCAGAATTTTTCCCGCCAATTGGAGAAATTTAAGCTCAAGGAAGATGAAATTGATCAGTGGAAGCAATCGCTGACGTTTCAGGCGCAAGAGTTGAATCGGCGTGAAATGGACATGGAAGTACGCTCTGAACAGTTGCAAAATATGGAGGATGAGTTGCAACAACTGGAGCAGCAAAAACAAGTTGTTGACACATCCCGCCAGGAAATTGAACGGTTACAAACAGAAGTTGAGCGCAATCGCCTAGAATTGGAAGGCGCTTGGGAGCATTTGCGGGGTGAGCAGCGCCGCCTGGAGGAACGTCTTGCGGATTTCCAACAGGGGACGGTTTTAGATGAGCAGCAAAGTCGGGTAATGAGTGAGTTACTCGATAGGTTGTCTAGTCATGTTGCTCCCACGGAAACAGTCAAAGAAAACCTCCATCTGGCCTTTGAATTGGTCGAAAAGCAGCAAGCTACTCTTACCCCGCACTGGCAAAAATTGGAGGAGCAAAAAACTGCGATCGCACAACAGCAAGAAGAAGTCGAGCTATTGTCACAAACCTTTAGCGATCGCCAAAATGCATTGCAAGAAGCACAAAACTCTCTAATCCAGCACACAGCCCAATTACAGATAAATACAGCAGACCTTACCAGCAAGCAAGAGTATGCTCGGATAATCAAAGAGCAGTTACGAAACGCCGAAGAGTTATATCAACAGATTCACTCTTTGTCCGCAACCTCTGGTGGTGTAGTTTTCGGACAGCAAGCTGATGTGGAAGCTTTAGAGAAAATGCCTTTAGAAGAACTGCAAAAGAAAGTGCAAGATTTGCAGTATAAGTTAGAAATAGACGCTAGCTTTGTTCACGATCAAGAACAAGAATTGAAATATAAACAAGAAGCTATAGAAAAACTGCAAAATCAATTAAACCAAGCATCTAACCATGACCATATCAATTTGGAATTGGAACTAACGGATGAAAAAGACCTCTATCAGATGCTAAACTCCAGTTTGGTGGGGCAACGCCGCAATATGCTACAGCATCAGAAGTTTCTCAAGCAACATCAAGTTGTATTGCTAAGGCGGCAAGGACATACTGTTGTTGATCAAGAAGAGGGTAATAAAGTTAATTTAGAACCGATTCTGTTACAAATTGAAACCCAACGACAACAATATTCACAGGAAATCCAAAAGCTGGAACGTGAAATTGATCAGATTCGTTCTGGTATTGAGCTAAATCAGGGAATGATTGATAATCAAAGTCATGATTTGGATGAAAAGCGCCAAGAGCTGAAAGCGATCGAGGAAAACTTGCTATCTCTAAGAAGAACAACTGCTGAATGCTGTGGTCGGGTGAATCTCTATCAAGAAGCGCTACAACCAATTCAGGATTCTCTGGATGGATTACGACAAAAGCTGCAAGGAATTGGAGAATCTTTGGATCAATTCCAGGAAACTAGTGATTATCAACTCCAAGCGCTTGCTCAGTTGCGTCATACTCTCCAAAGTTTAATATCTCAGCCACAATTACTAGCGTCTTAAGATCCAGGGCAAAGGCATCTAAATTACTCTTGCTCACAACCAAGGTTAATAACCAATCCTAACGCCCATAGCTGAGTTATCGTTTCTAACTTGCCTTCTTCTTTTCCCTCTGCAAAAACTTCTTGGTAAAATCTAGTTTGCTTGAATTCACCAAAAAACTGGGTCTGAAGCCCCGTCATAGATCGGACGGCTTTTTATTGATTAGTTC
>JAHCSU010000066.1 GCA_023522315.1 Nostoc sp. CCCryo 231-06 | reverse complement strand
ATTAGGAAATATTCTTGAATATCGATGTATTACATCTTGAAGTGCGGAATGTCGGGTATATAGCCCACAGCACTAGCCGTTATTGGAGTATATCTCTATCATTTCAAAAAAAATTGATTTGTCAATCCGTATAGAACTATAAGTAAACAAAACATTACAAAAAAAAATGATGGATTTTTAAGTCTCGCAGGGGGGACGAATAGGTAATATTGGGCTAAAGCGGCGGAATTCTGCTAGATACTGTTCTAGGGCAACAAACTGCGGCAGATTGAGGCTGTAGTAAATCCAGCGCCCTTCTTGACGAGCGCGAACTAAACCAGCTTCTTTCAAGGTTTTGAGGTGAAAAGACAGTTTAGACTGAGTAGTTCCCAGGTGGTCGCATAGGTCACACACGCATAGTTCTTGAGAACGCAGAAGTTCTAATACCTTAATCCGTAGGGGGTCAGACAGGGCATGAAAGCCAGCAGCGATTGTATCAGGAGTGAAGGTGCTATTAGAAGCCATCAACTTTTTTTGAAGTATTTCTTTATGGTAAAGTCTAAATGATGGGTTAACAATACCTCTGCCAATTTACAAGCATTACACCTATTTCGTGGCTTGAGGATGTCACAGCTTTATAGGCGATTCTTAGTTGGAATCACAATCATTGAGAAATAAGGTACTTCATCTGGATCAACTTCATCCAGGGGTATGATGCGCTGCTGTGATGTTGATGCCCGCTCAATATATCTTGCCCGTGATGCTAGCCCTAATTTATGCAGGATATCTCGTACTTTGGTAAAGTGACGACCTAGTTTCATAATTGCGGCTGCATCGGTCATCAGCAGATGTGTAGTCAGTTCTTCTGCTGGCAATGGCGCGGGTAGGACAGTGAGAATATCGGTGTAGTAGGTAAAAGGTACACCCAATGCTACCGGACAAGCCATTAGCGAGGAAACTCCGGGGACAACTTCTGTTTCGTACTGGTCACATAACCGCGTGAACAGGTACATGAATGAACCATAGAAAAATGGATCGCCTTCGCACAGGACTACTACATCTCGACCGGCTGCTAAATGGTCGGCGATTGGTTCAATTTCCTTGTCATAAATAGACTTTGCCTTTTCTGGTTCCAAGGCGCGGGGGAGGTGAAATAATACCTCAATTTGATTCCCAGGTAGATATTGCGCCACGATCGCTCTAGCAATACTTTCTTTATCTGTGGCTGATTGATAGGCTACCACGGGAGCCGCACGCAATAACCGTAGCGCTTTCAGAGTCAATAGTTCGGGATCGCCTGGCCCGACACCAATTCCATAAAGACGACCTTTAGTTTTCATATTCATTCTTCCTCCGTTGCCAGGGCGTTAACTGCTGCGGCTGCGATCGCACTTCCACCGCGCCGACCATGTAAGGTTAAAAATGGTACATTCCTGCTGTCTGCTGCCAATGCTGCTTTCGATTCGGCTGCACCGACAAACCCCACTGGAAAGCCTAAGATAATAGCAGGTTTAGTAGCTCCTTCATCAAGCATTTCTAATAGCCGGAATAGTGCTGTGGGCGCATTGCCAATTGCGATCACTGATCCTTCGAGGTGCGATCGCCATAATTCTAAAGCTGCCGCCGACCTTGTAGTACCCAGACGCTGGGCAATTTCTGGCACTTCCGGCTCATTCAGGGTACAAATAACTTGATTGTTTGCAGACAACCGCCGCCTAGTAACGCCATCGGCAACCATCCGGCAATCGCATAGAATCGGCGCTCCTGCTGCTAGTGCTGCCCTTGCGGATTGCACTGCTGTTGGTGAATATCCCAAGTCAGTGACAATATCCGTCATTCCACAGGCATGAATGAGACGAACGGCAACTTTTGCTACATCTGGCGGCAGCACATCTAGATTCGCTTCTGACCGGATGATTGCAAAAGAATTGCGGTAAATTTCGTTAGCATCTCGGATGTAGTCGGGCATTCGATTTGGGATTTTAAATTTGGGATTTTGGATTGATTTGTTAATTAACCCGTCGATTTTTCCTTACCTGTGCGTATTGCATATCGATTAGCAAATTCTCCAAAGGACTCATCAGAATTTAGGCGGTGAATTTTATATACATATAGCATCCGCTCTATTAATGCAGGTAGTTCGGCAAAAGTTACATATTGATATAGTTCCAGTCCGAATTTCTGGTTGCTGTCACCAACATAAACGTGATAGCCTTCCACAGTTCCATTGTCAGCCTCAATGTTGACACCAAGCAGAGTAATATCACTCTTGCTATGCTGGGCGCAGGATTTTTCGCAGCCGCTAAAGTGGATATTAACAGGGCAATCCAGAGGAACACGAGTTTCAAGATACTGTGCTAATGCTAAGGCATCATTTTTGGTGTCCGTCGCAGAAGCGGCGCAACCCTTTTTGCCAGAACATGCAACTAATGCACTCTTGATGTTGGTTGCTGAAGAATCTAATCCTAAGAAAGCAATTTCACTTTGGATATCAGCAACCCATTGCTGAGGAATATCTGTTATCAGCAGATTTTGCCAGGGGGTTAACCTAAGAGTGCCGCTACCATATTTTGCTGCTAAATCTGCTAAACCCCGTATCTGGTTACTCTCCAATCGCCCAAGGGGTAACACCACACCAATGTAAAATAAGCCTTGCTGACGTTGGGCATGGATGCCAATATGCTGATACTTAGCATTTGACCTCTCCCCCAACCCCTCTCCTGCAAGGAGAGGGGAGAATTCCTCCCCCTTCCCTAATAGAGAAGGGGGTCGGGGGGTTAGGTCACTGGATAAAAAAGAAAAAGGTAGACGCTGTTCAACTTCCTGGAGATAATTTTCACAACCCAAAGTATTTAATAACTCTAAGAGACGTAGCCGACGCTTACTTGTAGTATTACTATGAGCTAGATAGACATCCGCCAAAGCTGCCAAGACGGGTAAACATTTCTCTGGTGATAACAAAATTCCCATATCACTGGGCGGTTGCCCCTTTGCGCCTACACTGAGATAGAGGCAAAAATAAACATTACCGTCAACTAAGACAGCAGCAAATAGGATATCATTCAAGCGATCGCACACCCGAATTATCCCACCACCATCAAAGCAAACGCTAAATTTTGCCGACAGTCCCGAAAGCGCCGGATGTCCAGCAATATAATCATCCCAACCTTGGACAAAAGGGCGGGTGTCAATTAATTCTTGCGGGTCGATACCAGCAGTTGGGCTGGTCATAACATTACGGATGTGGTCTACAACAGGATTACGAGAACCCAGTCCTATATCTTGTAGGTGTTTTAGAACCTCAGCATTTATCCCAGCGCGAATTTCGCGGACTTGTAGATTAGCTCGATTAGTCACATCTACATAGCCGCCACCGTGCTGGTCTGCTATATCTGCGATCGCACGGCACTGCTGACTACTTATAATTCCACCTGGTATTCTAATGCGAGATAATATCCCATCGGCTGCGGGTGTAGCATAAAACAACCCCGGACAAGTGGCAAATCCAGAAAGCAAACTTGGAACTCCTTCCCCGTGCGACGCAGGGAGTAGACGGTGAGTGTGTCTTCTCTGACATCTTGAGAGTTGGCATTCTGACTTGGGTCATCCCATCACAGCTGCGGCACAGTCCCGGAATTTCACCGGAGTTTCCCAACTCCAAGCTTTAATAATTTAGCACGAGAACGTAGTCAGAAACTTTAAATTTTGAATCAACTTCTCCACGCTGACAGAGTTCGCCACAGTTCAGCAACGCCATCTCACTCCTGATCTATGTCTGATTCGTCAACTCTTTTAGTAGTTTCGTAGGGTGCGTTATGGACACCCCGAAATAACAAATGAGTACCCCGAAATAACAAATGAGTACCCCGAAATAACAAATGAGTACCCCGAAATAACAAATGCGTTTTAGCTTAGAACAAAAGAAGCCCCACGCTCATTTGAGTACAAATAGAGCGTGGGATGAATTTTGGGTAATGATAGCGAAGCGGTAGCGAGTCAGACGCTCAAGGATTCGCTAACGCTACGCTATCGAGCGTCGGAAATGACCAACTAGCTTTTCTTGAATGCAATTCAATCCGCGATGTTGGTCGTTGACGAATTACCAATCTTAATTAATTCTCTCGCATATCCCAGTTCTACGTTTTACAGACTTAACTTTTTTACTATTTACGACTTTATTGGCAACACCCGGATAATTTGCTATTTTGACCCCAGTGCCTAAATTCTGCATACCAATTACTCGGTATTTTTTGTTTTCAAACATAACGTAATCATTTGGATTATAAGCATACCGCTTTGTTTTTATTCTTCGTTGTCCTTTGATAATTTTCTTGCCACGATACACTCGCAAATTTTCACCATTCAAATCAATATTCCTGGTTCTTCTCCCTGACGATAAAACACTACCACTAGCTTTGTCACTTGTTCTAATATCGATATATTTGGCATCATAAAATTGCTCCATTGAACGCTTGTTTCGCCTAATTTCTTCTAGAATCAAGGATTTACTACGAGTTTGTATAGTACCATTGGCAGTACAGAACGCATCATTATGATGAGATTTATCCAGTTTTAATTCTTCCCTTTTAAATTTTGTTTCATAGCCATAAGCTTGTTCAGCCTCAAATTCTTCTAGTAACTTCTTATAGATAGTGGACATGAAAGTTTCAGATTTGAATGACTTGACTTTCGGTTTCCAACCAAATAAAAGTTTACCTTTTTTATGATTAGAGGAAGAATGGCACTTGTCGCAAAGTGTTATTAGATTGCCTGGACGGTCAGTTCTGTCAGGTGGATTAAGCCAAAAACCAATGTGGTGTATTTGCAAAATAACGTCTTTTAGTTTGTTTTTACAATCTTTGTTCTGGCATTTGTATTCATCTCGATGTCGTATATAAGATGTTAAGTTTAAGTACCCTTTTTGTAACCCTTCCTGATATTCAGTAGCTTCTATTTCTGGATTGTTGATTTTTTGAATATCAAAATTAGCCGTTTCAATGATAGTTTTTGTAATCGGAAGTACTGATTTAATTCGTTTTATTAGTTTGGCGTGAGCATCATATTTATGTTGAATAGATGGAGTCAACCAACGTGACGAACGTCTACGATTATTAAAACGTGGGGCGCGATGCCGTAAACGATTACGACGGGTTCTACGGTATTTTCTGCGCTCTGTGATGCGCTCAGACATATCATTTAATAATTCAACTTCACCACCAACTAACTCTTCATTTTCAGTTACAGCGCTATATCCAATATGTTTAAAACCAGCATCAATACCAAGAGTAATGGGCTGTTTATAAACACCTGTTGAGTAATTAAGCTGAATAGTAAAAGGGCCTCTCAAAGCAATTGTAGCTTGGTTTTCTTTAAGTAATAGTCTAGCGTTTCTTGGCGTTGTAGGCATTAAAGCACTACCCAATGAGTTGATTACAAATACTTTCATGGCTTTTGTTGATTGGTTTTGAACTAATTAAGTTCAACTCCTTGCGGAGTGGTTTTCTTCGTCAATGTTTTTCCAGGTTTTTATCAGCAACACTTTCCCCTTAACTCCAGAGGTATGTTTAATTGCTGACCGCAGTGTTCAAGACTAGAAAACGACTTGCCAGGTCTACATCCTGAAGTGCCTATATATTATGGAAAAACGTAGTAACTTTGGCGTAAGGAGCTACTAAGACTAATGACACGCTTCTTAATTTCTTAAGAAGCCCACACTCACCCTGAAAGGGGAGTGTGTGGAGTTGTCACCTGTATGGTCTGAGTACAATCCATAAGCGATCGCACAATCTTGCATCAGTGGGTAGAAGATGCGATCGCAAACCATGACAATTTTACAATTACCCTACTCAAAAACATAATTTTGAGCGACTTTCCAATAGCGCGAAAATCGCTTCAGGTCAATATAGCCATCATAGTCAAAAAATGGTTCCACCTCTAGCACTTCTACTGCGATAGAACCCTCCATTTGATTGCAGATATCATCAAACCGGGGACTGGGACTATCGGCTGTGACAACTAAATTCGCATCATGTTCTTTCGCAAAAGCTAAAATTTCCAGTGCCACATCGCCACGACGGATAACAACGGGTAACTCTAGCAAGCATTCATAAATAAACGTGATGCGTTTAAGACTCAGTTGCCATTCATCTATCAAAACCTCGTCCCAAACCCAGATAGCTGGGGCATCAGGGTATTTTTGTAGTACGGGGTTGTATGGACTAAGGCAGTCTCCATGTACCCAAACAATTGATTTATTCATTTTTTACCTTTCTTTCCACGCTGCCAACTTTGGCTATTGGCTTGTTTGCTAAATTCCCCTTTAGGAAAAAGTCGCTGTTCTAATTCTTCATAGCTGCCTTCAAAATCACAATGACCGTAAAGGGGACATTTCTGGCAATAAATGCCTTTGGTGTAGCGTTCTAAATTTTCACGATTGAAAAAATACGGTTTATGACTAAAGGTGCTAGCAACCCACTGCCATGACATATTATTGCTAGCAGGATCTCCATCTAAAAGGTGTTCGAGAAACCACTTGGCTCCTGCTTGCCAACGAATCCGCCGCCAATGGACAATGTAAGCGGCTAGCCACATTCGGGCGTGGTTATGTAGATAGCCAGTTTCTTTTAAATCATGGCTAAAGCTGTCGATGCAAACTCTGCCTGTGATTCCTTGTCTGATATCTTGCGGCAATTCGGGTGCATATTCAGCCACAGTGTAACCAGTTTTGTACTCTTCCTGGTCTTTCCAGATTCCATCCCCTAACTTCACATACAACCGTTGCCAATAGTCGCGCCAGCCTAACTCATTAATTAGTTTAGTAGCATCATCTTGCTGCTGTACCCGTTCAAGGACATAATCTCGAATTTCTCGCAAACTCAAAACGCCATAGCGGATGTAAGGCGAAAGTCGCGTCACCGCACCTGTGAAAAAATTACGTGTTTGCGCGTAACGTACTGCGTCGATTTTTTGCAGTGCTTTTTGTGCCGCTTGGCGTCCCCCCACAGTTTCGCTAATGTGGCGATCGCGTTGTGCCGCATCTGGGAATTGTTCGCGGAGGTAGGCTACCAACTCATCGCGGTTGGTAAATTCGCGTTGCATATCTTTAGTCATGAGAACTTTGAAGGGTGAGAATAAATAAAAATACTTGTAGGTTAAGTCATTATTATGGCGGATAAATATAGGGATTTCCAAGAAATAAAGTATCCAAGAAAATTAACCACAGAGGCGCAGAGGACACGGAGAGATGAAGAAGAGAGAGGATTGTTGTATGAGGTGTTTGGAGATTTTTTAAATGTGCATGATTTGTCTGTGGATTTATTGCCGAAATTGGCTTCTGATGAAGAGTTATTCTGCACTGAGCAAGATAATTGGTAGCCCTAAAGATGCTTTCACGAGGGCATAATTTTAGACAGTGATGAATAATAACGATCGCTCAATAGCTCAACGTTATGTACAATTCTAAAGCGATGTCTACGACGAGCTACGCTTACGCAATCTCTCATACCCCCATTATGAGCAACATTCCCCAAGTCGGACAACCAGCGCCAGATTTCTCCACACCTGACCAAAATGGCAATTCAGTCATTCTTGACGGCCTCAGCAGTCAGTGGATTATCCTCTACTTCTACCCCAAAGATGACACACCCGGCTGTACCACCGAAGCGAAAGATTTCACCGAGTTGTATCAAGACTTCAGCGCACTGGGAGCGAAAATATTAGGTGTAAGTCCAGATTCGGGTAAGTCCCATTGTAAATTTATCAGCAAACATAACTTGTCAATCACCCTTTTAAGTGACCCAGAACATCTTCTGACAGAAACTTACGGCGCTTGGCGATTGAAAAAGTTTATGGGCAAAGAATATATGGGCGTTGTTCGCTCAACTTTTCTAATTTCACCTGATAAAATTATTGTCTATGCTTGGCCTAATGTAAAAACCAAAGGTCATGCTCAGGCAGTTTTAACTAAATTACGGGAATTAGCAGCCACATAACGCGGCTGAATGCAGGTATAGTTACAGCAATCCTACGTGAAATTGCTCTAGAAACTGCCAGCGTGATGATTGAAGCAAGGAACTAGACTTTTCGCCATTTTAAATAAACATGATTCAAGTCATCCAAGCCCAAAATCTCACTATTGCCTACTTAAAGGAAAAATTTGCTCTATATAAATCTGAAGATGAGCAATTTTTTACAGAGTGGTTTGACTACATACCTAAAATTTCCGAATTAGAAAAGCAATCCTTAGACAGAGTTAAAACAATTCGCAATTCGCAATTCGCAATGACGCTCTCTACGAGACGCTAAAAGCGAACGCGGACTCGCTACCGCTACGCTAACGCAATTACGTTTTGTGACGGGGATTTAGACCCCGACACAAAACCTGCTGTCTTTAGAGACAGGGGACTTAAACCCCCACCACTTGTTAAAAATAACTATCTCAATGTGCTGGAAAATGCTCCTCTTTTAGAAGAGGCAGTAAAATTGGTAGTATTATCTCCTTTGCTAGATTTAGCTGGTTTTTATAGTCATCCTTTTTACATCACTACAGAAGAGAGTGTAGAAATTAGCGAAGAAGTTATCATTGATAATGAAGTCAACACAGAAGAGACTAAAGAAATTATCAAAGGCAAAATTGATGTCTTAGTTCTTCAAAATCAGCTATGGTTACTAATAATTGAATCTAAAAGGTCTAGTTTTTCCTTGGCAAAGGCGATTCCTCAAGCACTGAGTTATATGGTGGCAAATCCTCACCCTGAAAATCCTGCATATTCCTTAGTAATGAATGGAGAAGACTTCCAATTTATTAAACTGATAAAACAAGATAAACCAATATATGCTTTTTCTGATAGATTCACTTTATATAGACGCGAAAATGAATTATATAAAGTTTTGAATATATTAAAAAAGATAGGTCAAGCTATAAGTTAATTATCTTTGCTATTCCTATCTAGGTTAATACTGGAACAGTGTCATAATAGTTATATTGCATCTTTTAAATGAATTATGGTTCAATTTATCCAAGCAAACAATGTCGGGCTTGCCTATTTGGAAGAAAGATTTAGTCTACAGCTAGCCGAAGATGAGGCGTTTTTCACAGAATGGTTTGAAGATTTACCAGAAATTAGAGATTTAGAAAAGCAAGATTTAGACAGAATAAAACTTCATTTTCTCCGTTTAGTCAAGCGTCCTCCTTTGTCAGAAGAAACAGTTAAATTAGTAGTTTTATCTCCTTTACTCAATTTAGCTGGATTTTATGATGAGCCTTTTTATATGAGAGGCGAGGAATCAATAGAAATTTCTGCGGAAGATGAAGGAGAAATCATTAGAGGTAGAATTGATGTTTTAGTTATTCAAGAACAATTCTGGTTATTAGTAATTGAATCTAAAAGGTCTAGCTTTTCTCTTTTAGAAGCCGTACCTCAAGCACTTGTTTATATGTTGGCTAATCCTAATCAAGACAAACCTACTTTTTGATTGGTAACAAATGGTAGTCATTTCATTTTTGTAAAACTTACTAAAGAAAATATACCAAAGTATGCCTTGTCTGATGAATTTACACTTTTGAAACGAAAAAGTGAACTGTATCAAGTTCTAAGTGTATTAAAAAATTTGAGTCAAGTTTTGAGTTAATAATTATGTCTATTCGTCCTATATACCTTGATTGCCACGCTACTACACCCGTAGATGAACGGGTATTAGCAGCAATGCTCCCGTACTTCACAGAAAACTTTGGCAACCCATCAAGTATTAGTCATGTTTACGGTTGGGAAGCAGAAGCTGCTGTTAAGCAAACGCGAGAGATTTTAGCAGCAGCAATTAACGCCACTCCCGAAGAAATTGTTTTTACCAGTGGTGCAACAGAAGCGAATAATTTAGCTATTAAAGGTGTTGCGGAAGCTTATTTTAAAAAAGGTCAGCATATTATTACTGTTGCCACTGAACATAGTGCAGTAATTGACCCTTGTAATTATTTAAAAACTCTCGGTTTTGAAATTACTATTCTACCAGTTAAAAAAGATGGACTGATTGATTTAACTGAGTTAAAAAATGCTTTCCGTCCTGAGACAATTTTGGTATCGGTGATGGCTGCAAATAACGAAATTGGCGTGTTACAGCCATTGGCAGAAATTGGGGAAATGTGCCATGAACATAACATCATTTTCCACACCGATGCAGCCCAAGCTATTGGTAAAATTCCCCTAGATGTGCAAGCGATGAAAATTGACTTGATGTCGCTAACCGCACACAAAGTATATGGGCCAAAGGGAATTGGGGCGCTGTACGTCCGCAGGCGCAACCCTAGAGTGCAACTAGCTCCCCAGCAGCACGGTGGCGGACATGAACGGGGGATGCGGTCTGGGACATTGTATACACCGCAAATTGTCGGCTTTGGGAAAGCTGTAGAAATCGCTTTGGCAGAACAAGCAACAGAAACCCAACGCCTCACCCAGTTAAGGCAAAGCTTGTGGGAACAGCTTTCCCAACTTGAAGGAATTCATCTCAATGGACACCCTCAAAACCGATTGGCGGGAAACTTGAATATCAGTGTTGAGGGAGTCGATGGAGCCGCACTTTTGCTAGGCTTGCAGCCAGTAATGGCGGTTTCTTCGGGATCTGCTTGCTCCTCGGCAAGTACTGCCCCCTCCAGTGTTCTAACGGCGCTGGGAAGTTCCCAACAGCTAGCTTATGCGTCAGTGCGGTTTGGGATTGGCCGGTTTAATACCCAAGAGGAAATTGATATTGTGGCGAAACATGCGATCGCTACCATTCAAAGTTTACACAAAACCTCTTTTATGGATTCTCGCGCAGGAAAGCACCAATCTGATCTAATTCCTGCTGATTGAGGCGAAATTCCCCAGCAGCGATGATTCCTTCCACCTGCTTGGGATTGCGTGCGCCAACGATCGCAGCTGTCACCGCCGGATTATTTAAAGTCCAAGCGATCGCTACCTCTCCGGCGGAGCGATCGTATTGCTTACCAATATGCTGCAACACCTCCACCAGCTTCAGGTTACGAGATAGACGTGGCTCCTGAAATTCACCGCTATTCTTGCGCCAATCATCAGCTGGTAAATTGGCAACCCGCTCAGGTGTCATCTTTCCTGTAAGCAAGCCAGATTGCATAGGTGAATACACAATCACACCTATGTTGTTTTCCTGACAAAAAGGCAGAATTTCGTTTTCGACATCGCGCTTAACCAGTGAATAAGGCGGTTGCAATGAGGTAACTGGGGCAATCTTTTGGATACGTTTCAACTGTTCTATATTGAAGTTTGAAACCCCGATATAGCGAACCTTACCTTCATCCTTGAGTTTGGAGAGAGTCGTCCAGCCTTCTTCAATTTCTGACTCTGGGTTAGGCCAGTGGATTTGGTAGAGGTCAATGGTTTCAATGTCAAGTCGGCGCAGACTAGCTTCAACCTCACGCCGCACAGAATCCGCTTTCAAGCTGCCACCAATTTCGCGCTTTTCATCCCAAATCATTGAGCATTTAGTAAAAATGTAGGGGCGACTAGATCGACCTTTGAGCGCCTTAGCAACAACCTCCTCAGAATGTCCCAGGCCATAGATAGCTGCGGTGTCAATCCAATTAACGCCGAGATCGAGAGCGCGAGCGATCGCTTCAATCGATTCCTGGTCATCCTGCGCTCCCCAACCAAAAGCCCATCCACTTCCACCGATCGCCCAGGCTCCAAAGCCGATTGGGGTAATGTGAAGCTCCGAATTACCAAGCTGTTTGGTTTGCATATCTACATTCTTCAAGGATTTTTGAGTCAATCGCTAGTGTAGGCTGCAAATATTTTTTCAACCGCTATCTGAGGTGTGAATGACTACCGATGGAAACACCACAGCCAATTACTACTTATGTAGGATTACTAAATCCTGAATGTCGTGTTGACACATACTACTTATACACTAGACTTGCTCGAAGATACCAACAGTTGTCAGTGTCAACAAAATAGAAAAGTAATATGTCAGAAGATTTAAAAGGTAAAATTGCGCTAATCACAGGTGCAAACAAAGGTATTGGGTATGAAATCGCACGCCAATTAGGTTCTAGAGGCGCTACTGTTCTTGTTGGTGCAAGAGATATAAAACGTGGTGAAGAAGCGGCAAATAAACTTCGTTTAAACGGGATCGATGCCCAAACAATTCAACTTGATGTCACCGACCAAAAAACAATCGATTCTGCGGGTAAACAAATCGAAACCGAATTCGGAAAACTTGATATTCTTGTGAACAATGCCGGGATAATAAGTGATGGCGATCGCCTTCCACCGAGTCAAATTGATATTGAAACACTGCGACACACTTACGAGACGAATGTATTTGGAGTGTTTGCAGTGACAAAAGCCCTGCTGCCACTTTTGAAGAAGTCAACAGCAGGGCGAATCGTGAATTTATCAAGTGGTTTAGCTTCTCTGGCTCAAAACTCTGACCCCAATTATGAGTTCGCTAGTTTTAAGCTTCTTGCTTATAACTCATCAAAGACAGCAGTTAATGCGATCACAGTTCTGTTGGCTGCTGAACTTAAAGATACCGCAATTAAAATTAATGCTGCTGACCCTGGTTTCACAGCAACTGACATTAATCAATACCAAGGATACCGTACTGTTGAGCAGGGAGCGATCCCTACGGGGGGCTACGCCTACGCAGCAGTGAGACTTGCCACTCTACCTAATGATGGTTCTAGCGGAGGGTTTTTTGATGAGGATGGCGTGGTTCCCTGGTAGAAAGTAAAGGGGCATTGGGCATGGGCATTGGGGAGGGGGAGTTAAAACTTAGACGTTGAGCTTCTGAAGGTGGAAGTTGAGCTTCTGAGGGTGAACGTTGAGCTTCTGAAGGTGGAAGTTGAGCTTCTGAGGGTGAACGTTGAGCTTCTGAGGGTGAACGTTGAGCTTCTGA
>JAHCSU010000658.1 GCA_023522315.1 Nostoc sp. CCCryo 231-06 | reverse complement strand
TCCTCAACCCAACCTACACATTTTTATTTTTTGGGCTTAACCGAACCGTATTGGGTATAATCTGTCATCAAGGCTTTAGTACGAAAGTACTATGAGTTTGGATCTCATATAGGATTGCTATATAACTAAGTATTGAACCGAACTTGATATAAATAAGATACAGAAAAAATAATTAACCACAGATAAACACATATATAAGCTAGGACACGGCAATGCCGTGTCCCTACCCAGTAACCATCAAAATGAGAGTCGCTATAAGGAACAAACAATCAGTACATCAGCGTCTGTCTCTATATCTGTTTCAGAAGAGAGATACTAAATTAATTTCAAGTTGTGAAATTCTAGAATTATATACTTTTTGGCTGAATACTATTTATGAGTTATATTACTCTTGACTAACATCCGTATATTACTATGAAATTCATGCTGAAAGACTACTTTAACCCCAATCAAACGCGAATTTTCACTGTTTTTGTTTTGACTGGAATTTTGTCTGTTGCTAGCGGTTTAACATTTATCAAAGGTGCTACGAGTGCTACTGCAAAGTTCTCGCTAGAAACAAGCAATGAAGTTCTCAAAGCTTCGGCAAAAACTCCCTCAAATAATCTGCAAAATAAATTACCCGCATCTGTAAAAAATGCCGTTTTGCAAGCTGCATCGAAACATTTGCAACAGCCAATTTCTCAGCTAACAATCATTGAGTTTAAACAGCAAACTTGGGGAGATGGCTGTTTAGAATTAGCTAATGCTGATGAATTCTGTACCCAAGCTTTAGTACCAGGCTGGCGGGTGGTTGTAGGCAAAGGTGAACAAACTTTGGTTTATCATACCAATCAAACAGGTTCCGCACTCAGGCTAAATGAAAAGGCTAGCTCAACTCCACTAGCCCCTGTGAAAATTCCTGTCAGCGAGTTACCACCACCATTAGCTGGATATGTAGTATTTCGGCAAATTTCCAGTGGTGGTTTTACTGGCAGAACTTACGAGACTGTTTTACTCAAAGATGGACAATTGATTCGGGTGCGGATTGGTGATGCCAATGATTCTGAGCGTAGTGTTCGCCGCGTTTCTGTGCAACAGGTGCAACAATTTGTGCGATCGCTAGAACGTTTTAAATTTAGTAAATTCAAAAATCTGAGTTACCCAGCTCCCAGTGGTGCTGCTGATTATATAGGCTACACTCTTACAAGCCTTGAGGGTACGGTTGAGTACAACGATATTTCTCGAAATAACCTGCCAAAGAATTTACAAGCAGCAGTCAAAGCCTGGAATGATCTCATAGCCAGCGCCAAATAATAAACCTCAGCAGGAATAGCGATTGTTTTAGCGCTTACAATCGAAACAATCGCTATTCATGCTGATTGTTCATAATTGAATGATGTCTTTAGCAAATGATAAAAAGGTTTGTCAAGTGGTGTGTTGAGTTTTCTTCTTCGTTGAATATTCGCCAAAGCAGAAAGTCTCTTTTGTTTGCCGTTATAGCTACCTTGAGTGTAGTTGCTACGGTGATGCTATCGTTCCCCTTGAACGCTCAAATTAATCTGCCGCGAACGCTAGCATCTGAGTTAAGGGGGGTGTGGTTAACAAATATTGATAGTGATGTGTTATTTGAGCGCGATCGCCTCAAGGGATCTTTGCAACGCCTTGATGAACTCAATTTTAACACGATATATCCGGCGGTTTGGAATTGGGGATATACATTGTATCCCAGCAAAGTTGCAGCCAAAGTTATTGGGCGATCGCTTGATCCCACACCCGGACTCAAAGGACGAGATATCCTCAAAGAAATTGTGGATGTGGGACATCAAAAAGGGTTAACAGTAATTCCCTGGTTTGAATTTGGCTTCATGGCACCAGCAGATTCTCTATTAGCTAAAAATCGTCCCCAATGGCTCACCAGTCGCAGCGATGGAACTCGGATTGTCAAAGAAGGGACACATAATCGTGTTTGGTTAAATCCCTTTCGCCCAGAAGTGCAACAGTTTATCCAAGATTTAATCGTTGAAATTGTTAGAAACTACAATATTGATGGTATTCAATTTGATGACCATTTTGGCTTACCATCAGAATTAGGTTACGATGCCTATACAGTGGCACTTTACAAAAAAGAACACGGTGGTAAAGCTCCCTCCAAAAACTTTAAAGATCCAGAATGGGTGAGTTGGAGAGCTAATAAAATCACCGAGTTTATGAAGCGGGTATTTACAGCCATTAAAGCTACTAAAAAAAATTGCCTCGTTTCCGTTGCTCCTAATCCTCAACGTTTTTCCTACGATTTCTTTTTAGCAGACTGGCAGAAGTGGGAACGGCTAGGAATCATTGAAGATTTAGTTTTGCAGATATATCGTGATGACTTGAATGTTTTTATCAGCGAATTAGAATACCCAGAAGTGAAAGCGGCAAAGAAGCATATTCCAGTGAGTGTGGGCATTTTGGCTGGGTTGAAAAACCGATCTATACCGATGCAACAGATTCAAACACAAGTGCAAAAAATCCGCGATCGCAATTTTGCCGGAGTCTCTTTCTTTTTCTATGAAACCCTCTGGAATATGAGCAAAGAAAAGCCACAAGAGCGTCAAACTGGCTTCCAGAAAATCTTTCCTACACCTGTAGCTTATCCGAATTTGCTTGCAGGTTGGAAACCGTAGAAATGTAGGGAGTGCGGAGATGGGCAGAATTCTTTAAATTCTTGTACAGACGCGATTAATCGCGTCTGTACTCCAAACGCGATTAATCGCGTCTGTCTATCCTATTCCCAAACGTCCAGCCAAGCCAGGAGTCAGGGGTAGAAGCGTGGTAATCATCAAGAATAGAGCCAAAAGACCCAAGGCGGCTCTAGCATCATCGGGTTCAGTGACTTCATTCAAGCTGGGACGTTCTTGATCCCGTTGCAAGAAGAAAATCACGATCGCCCAATACATGGCAAGAGTATTACCAAGAGACACTAACGCCAGTAAAATTAAAGTTGCTACTGTTGCCCGTCCTGCGGTTTTGCGTCCATAAATCGCCTGAACAATGCGCCCACCATCGAGTTGTCCGGCTGGCATTAAGTTCAAAGCGTTAATTACTAACCCCAGCCAACCAATTATCACTAAGGGATGAACACTTACCAACGACGACTGCAACGCCGAACCGAGGACAACTCGCGCCAAACTTCCCACCAAAATCGACCCTTGGAAAAACTGATTTGGCAATTGAAATAAACTACCTGGGCGGGAAAGCACCAAGCCCGTCACCAGCATTAACAAAGAGATAATACCACCTGCGGCTGGCCCTGCCAAGGCGATATCAAATAATACCTTGCGGTTGGGCAACAGAGATTCAAAGCGGGTAATTGCACCAAAGGAACCAATTTGCACAGCCGGCAGAAAGAAAGGCCAGCTAAGGCGGATTTGGTGACGCCGAGCAAGTAACCAATGACCGATTTCGTGAGCTACTAAAATCGTAAAGATCCCAGCGCCTATGGGCAAAGCTTCTTTAAACCGCCCTGGATTGCCAAAGAAATCAAAATTCAGCAATAAGCCCGCAGCTTCTAAACTTGTAGCAATGGTTGCTACCAACAGAATACCTGCAAAAGCTTTTTGCGATCGCAACATCGGCCGAGGATCATTGCGGCTGGGTAGGACGATTACCACTGGTTTGCCGTCTGTATTTTCCACTAAAAACAAGCGATATTGATCGCCAAGGCGTTGCCGTAAACTTGCAGTTAGACGGTTGTGAGTCTCTTCTGGTTCTCCCCGCAAATTGCCTTTGAAAATGGCTCCATCTTGGTAAGCGATCGTTTCTGTAGCAAAAAACGTATCGATACCGAAAATTCCTTTAACTGCATTTAAGTCTTCTTCTGGTATCGGTGGGATCTCCGGTTTCAGTTCTGCTACTTTTGGTTGTGGGGAATTTGCTTCAAGTGAGGAAGCAGCAGCGAGTCTTTCTGTGGCGCGTTGCTTGAGGATGGCATCTTGCCCAGCTGCGCGTAACTGTCTGCCCAAGTAGACGTACAATCCGGCGGAAGTTACCACTAAGAACAATATACCCGCTATATTGATGTAAATCCCTGCGGCAAACAATCCAAAAAACAGCAGCCAGGGAGTCATCAACACCACCGACTGTAACCAGGCTAAGATTCCCAGTTTACCAAAAGGTCTGGCGCGATAAAAGCCCCAGCCCAAAATGCCTAAAGCTACCAGTAGGATTGCCGCCAGAATAGAAGTTTCTGATAAAGTAAACATCTCCAAACCTTTGCTATTGAGACTAAGCCAGAACGAGTCCGGTATTGCAGATACACTTATTAATGTATAACGCCGCCTGTAATCTGCCCAAATTATCCGGCTTTGCGTGGGCGTAGCCAAACCCAGGCGAGGGCTAAAAAAGTTCGTAGTCAGGACTTTAGTCCTGGATTTTTAAGCACTGAAGTGCTTACTACGAACCTATCAAAATTTTTGGGACAGACCACTAGATTTTAAAAAGTAATTCTTTTGTAGGATGTGTTATGGCTTTAACCTAATGCATTTGAGAAACCTGAAAAGAGAGTGATTATATAGATGCGATCGCTCTCTAACCAAATAATTAATTTGCTCAAACTCTATATGAGCGAAGGATTCTTCTAAGTCCAATAAAGAATTTCAGCATTTGGAAAGCGCCTACTAATCTCACTCTCAAAAAAGCTACGCAACGCCTTCATTGTATCCTTCTCGTAAACGTACTTCGTCCCACCAAACTTATTACGCTTGACACTGCGTTTTGCCTCATCCATCTCTAATTTTGATTGTGGATACCAAGTTTGTAACACTTCTTTTGATCCAGGTGTAAACCGATGCGAGATTAACTCAAAGGTAAGGTTACAGTCAAAATCTAGTGCCTCGTTTATCTGGTCAAACAAACAACTATAGTGCATCTGCCAATCATCTATCGGCATAATTGGCGCGATAACCAAGCCTACTGGATAACCGCCACCGCCACGCTCTTGTGGTAGCGCCAACCGTCGTAATGCATTCAGTCTAGATGCTACGGATGCCGTGCCACCTTCAAACTTACCAGAAATCGGTGCTGCATTAACGCTCATCCGACAGCGAGTATGCCCATTGTGTGGTAAGTCGAGTAATCCATCCACAGCATCAAACTTCGATACCCAACGTAGATGTGCATTGGTACGAGTGCCAAAGTAACGGATACATTCACCAAGACTTCCAGTTAAATGCTCAATACCCAATGGGTCTGTGTAACAGCTAACTTCAAAACTTGTGGTTTTCCCCTGTTGCTCGAAGTTCGCTAAGTTATCTAATATCTGCGGTAAGTTAGCAAAAACGCGGATGACAGGTGGCCCCGATAAACTACCCGCTAGGTAGCAGTATTGACAGTGAGCCGGACAACCTTCGGCAAGGTGAAACTGCCAATCCGCAGAGGGTGGGATGGGACTCAGTTTAAAAGAACTGGGTGGTGCAGTAACCACCGCTAAGGTACGCTTGGCGATGTTGTAAGTATCCCGCTCAGATTCACCGCGCAGTCCCTTCAGGCGGTTCTGTGATAGTTCTTCTATTGGTAAGTTGAGTGACTGCACACGTTTAAGAATCTGCTGCCCCCAATCCTCATCTAGGGCAGCAGGTGTAAACAGTACCCGTTCAGGTATCCACAACCTTGGTGATCTTGTTTGTGTATCTGATACTGAAACTTGGTCTGTAATGGTATTCAGCAATATCTTTCTCCGTTATTTATTTTGCTGATTTCTGCAATTAATTTTCAAGGACTTGTTTAATTCGTCGTTCTAACAAATCAAGATCCAAAGTGCCTTCATCACGGCTAATTCGTCGCACAGTCGAATTAACATTACCTAAATTAACCAATAAATCTTGAAGAATTTCCTGCTGCTGACGGGCTTGGGTAACCTCGCGTGGCTCCTGTACTAAATCACGCACGATCGTATCTTCAGCGCGAGAGGCGATAATTGGATCGCTTTGCCCTTGAATGTGAACAAAGGTTCGTCGCCCTGGGCCTCGTTCTTCTTCTATTGGTATAACTGCTGTTACTTGGTCTGAACGCACATATTTGCCAAATCCCAAATGGACTAGCTCTGATGAGAGTATTTTCATATAATCGAAGCGTTATTTTTATGTCTTACTTATATTGTAAAATCTAGAAAAGTGACTTAAAGCTATAGACCATACGGGTTATACCCAATTCAAGGTAGTAGTTTCCTTTCCCAATTGCTGCTTGATATCTCTATGTCAATTACACTATTTTTACCAGCTTTCGGGCTTGTTCTGGGGTTTCACTAAGTTCAAGAAACTCAAGTTTTAGGTTAAAGTGCTAACCTTGGCTTGTTAAGTACAGTATTTCATTAATTTGTAGCGAATTAAATTTGGCAATACCTTGCAATGCCAATACGTTCCCTTGCAATGCTAATACCAATTCAATTAATGATTGCAACACATCCTTGGGTAAAGACGCGATTCATCGCGTCTTTACAAATGGTATATTTGTCGCATTGTTTTTTCCAATTGGTATAATACATCGGCTGCATTGTTAATGCGTACCCTTGCAATGCCAATGCGTCAGGATGCATTCTAACAGTCATCTTTGTGCGAGTTTGATTGTAAATAAATTAGTAGCCTCTTTCTACACTGGCAGCATATTTAATCTTGCTCTGATTCAATGTCCTCATCTGCGATCGCAAAATCGCTGATATAGTCCCGCACGACACGCTTAAAAAATAAGGGGCCGGGTAAGGCTGTCCAATCGCTGTAGTGACCAAAGCCATAGCGCAATGATTCGACAAGGGCCGCTAAATCATCAGGATTATCTTCTGGTTGTCTCAAGGTAACAACAATCTCAAGGGGGTTTGGAGAAGGCCAGCGATCCACAAATGCAGTTTGTGTAGAGAGTTGATATACGTTTAACCCAGCTTTGTTAGAAATTGGCTTTTTGTCAGCATCAGGTTTTTTGGTTAGGGTTTGGGTTGAGCGATAACAACTTTGCCCACGTGAATATTGATGCGGTAATTTACGTACTGAGAGATAAGCTACACATCCAGTTTGGTTAGTTGCACTGAGTCGGAATAAGCCAGTCGAACTAGACGCTGAAGGTATTTTGAGCTTAGGTGACAGTTGATTGAGTTCTTCTTTTGTTCTTGTATCTTCTAGAAAGGTTTCCATTAAATGTCTTTCTTTTTTCTCAATAATTCCAGGGGCAATTTCTTGGCGAATGCGAATTAAACGTGCGCCTTGCCACTCATCCTGCATATTCTCATGGCTACCAAGGTCAATCTTATTAGTATTAATCTCAACATCTTTGAGCCAAGCCCATAGTTGGGCACAGTTAGAAGAATCAATCATTATTAGTGGTTGTGCCCCTGCTTCGACAGACTTTGAAACAATTTTTTTAACAAAATCCATGAATCGAGTTTTATAAATACTAGGCTTATCAGCCAGTTTCACAGGAGTAAGTCCAGCAATAAAAGCTAGCCCATCAGGAAAGCTACTCCAGGGACTAATTGTTAACTTATTTCCTTTTTCGTAGGCACAGCAAAACTCACATTTTCCTGCATCTACCTTAATACGCATTGCCTCTGCTAAAAATGTATTGCCAATAAAACCACGAACACTACCCCTCTGTTTACGGTCGATTGTAAACACTATAATTTCTTTTGGTCTAGCTTCTGGGGGAATACTTTTTAAGTATTTATCAACCTTCTCTTGCACATCATCAATACGACCAGAATGGGCAAAAAGCAAATCTTTCATAGCAGCCTGTAGTCGATGGAAAAAGTTTTCGAGTTTGAAACGTTTTGTTTTCTGTGTCTTTGCAATCGGTTGCATAAACTGCACGCAAGCACCAGCCATTGTGGCTAGGGCTTGACGAGTTGATGGTTTATTAACCTTATCGTCAATTTTGGCAACTTTCTGACCAGTAGGATCTGGGTAAAATTTCCTCGCTATTATTAGGCAGAAAGTTGGCTTGTTGCGGTTTTTAATTTGTTTTGCAATAGACTCCCATGCTTTAAGTCGCTCACCCGATCGTTTTTTAGGTTTCAAATCTTTACCAACTAATATATCTTCTTGTGGCCCGTGCGTATTTGGCGGTAGGCGGTTGGGAATAATTTCCAGTGTATCTCCCCATAAAATTCGAGTAATTTCCTTTACCAGTTCCACTTCTATTAGCATATTATCTTCGTAGAAGATATACAGTGAAGGTCGTTCATTAGGATATAGTCGGCGCATAGCTGCTTGGTTTGCTTGAATCAAGCTTTTGAGTTCATTAGATTGATCTTTTCTTTTAATTTTGGTAAATTGAAGAGCTTTTCTTTGTCTTTCAATTTCTTCTAAACGGATGTTAAAGTATTTTACTAGCAAGCTGTCTAGCTGAATATCGTTAAATTGCTCTAGATATTTCGGGGTAAACTTTAAGTTATTAGCATTGGTTTCAAGAGCTTCAATAACACCACCAATTAATGTTGGAAGATTAATCATGCGCGATGCCGTATCATCCACGTCATGACTGACTTTTAGCAATGAGTAATCATCAAATACTTGGATTCCTAGTGGTTGCAAAATTTTGGCGATCGCCTCAAAAGCTTCTAATTTATCAATCTCTGGTACACCTGCTTCAATCCCATATTCATCAAAGCCATCTTCATCATCTTCTGAATTGTCTTGCAGTCCATTACTATAAGTTAAAACTACCTCACAGCTATCAGTTGAGGCTTGACCTAATGCAATTTGTTGTCCATCAAAAGATTGCAGACGTAGTTTTAGTTTTCGTGTCAGATAGAGTAATCGGATCAGTAATCAGTTCTGCCCTACCAGAGGTAAATGTTCCATTGCTGGAAATAATACGTTTTATGGAGCCTAACCCTTGAAATATTTCCTGACCAGCAATTTGACGAGCAACGTAATCTGCTAGTACTCGATAATCATATTGATTTTTATGCTGAGTTGTTCCTGTTTCTTGAGACCAACTCCAAGGCAGTACTTGAGATTTTAAAGGAGTAATTTTTAGTAAATCATTTTTATCCTGTAATTCTTCCAAACGTTCAATGATTTTCGTTGATACCTCTTCTTTTTCTGCAAAAGGCTTGAGATAGATTGTTATCCAATCATTCAGGATTGGGCGGAGAGTCTTATTAATTTCTTCTTCACTTTCACCGTCTAGATATACAAAAGGCTCTGGATCATATTTACTGTCTGCACTATTTAAGGCACGCTTACTAAGACCTAAACTTGACTCAATTCGTGCTGCATTTTTTAGCTCTACTTCTAGATATCCCCGCAGTGATGCATAAGGCATATTTTTGCTATTTGAGCCTCCATTGCTATGAATTTGTTTTTGAATATTGGCAAAATCTAGCAAAGCCGCCTTTGTCCAAGTAAGAGTAAAACCCTCTACGATTACGGGAGGTAGATTATCTGGTACAGTGAAGGCTAGGGGAAATTGCTTTATTAACTTAGGATTACCTTGCTGAATATAAAAGTTCTCTAAAACTAAATTACCATCAGTTTCTTCGTCTTCCTCTTCCTCAGATAAATCTTCTTCAAGTTCAATTTCATCAGAAAAGTTGTCGCTCATTTTTACATCTCCAATAGTGGTGAAAAATCATTAAAACCGTCTTCTTCATCCCTTAAATCTGGCGATAAACTTAGTTCATCAGGGTAAATTACTCCTTTAATACGTTGTAAAGGTTTTAGAAATGCGTCATAAAGTTCTTGATAAATTTCCCGAATTACAGGATCGGGGTGGTTGACACATTCTTCTAAAATGATTCGCATTTGCACCAGCATACTATCTCGCCCAGAATCGGGTTTATCTTCTGCTGAATTTTTAGCCCAAGCTGCATCCACAAAGTAAACTGATACTGGGCATCCATTCCGCATTCCTCGCCCAATTGTTTGTAAAATCGCAACCATTTGATTAGCTGTAAACGATTTGAACAGTTCAGGGCCTAAACGGCTAGCCATTAAGGGTTCACGTAACAATCTATTGGCAGTTCGCCAAAGGTCTTTTCTTGATTGCTGCCAAGAACTTGCGATCGCATTTAAATCTTTTGTTTCACTAAAAACTCGACTATCAAATTCTTGTGTTGCCCGTCCTGCCAAGCTGTACAACAGCCGCATATCATCTTTGGTAGGATGAGGACGAGTTAGGAAGTAAATCGAGCCAATTGCCGCATCTAGTTTCCTGTCCCCCTTGGTGAAAACAATGTTCACACCTCGATTAATTGCCAACATGGGAAAAATTAAAATATCACAGTTTTCATCGTCTCCTAATGCCTCACACTGAGCAGAGGTGATAAAATCCGTCGGTTGTTCTCCTTCTCTGAGGGATTTAACAATTGCCTTTGTATGTCTACCAACTTCAGGATGATAGTCATTGATATATTTCTTGATTGTGCGAGCCTGATCGTAACTATTGACAACTAAAGCAGCTTTACGGCGAATACCAAACTTGACATCAAAATTACGCATGGACTTGTAAATTTCAGATTTAGTAATTCCTCCCCGCACAAGGGCATTCACCATCCGCAGAAGATTACGTTTTTGAAGTTCGCCAGCGCCACTATATTTGAGGGGTTCATCACCATGTTCACTATCTGGAAACCATTTGAAACGATAAACGCTCTGTTCTGCTTTATGTTCTGACTGACGCGGTTTTAGTAAATAATGCGGGCCAGCGTTAATGTGGTAGGCAGGACTAGCTTCTAAAAATGAAGTTGCTGAAGTAATTAAAACGGCTGGGCTTTCATGTCCATCATCTGCGTCTAACAACCGATGAAAGCGATGCATTAACATTCGAGGTGCGCCAACAAATGTAATGTAGGACAATTGCACATTTTTAGCGGCAGTACGTGTTGTTTGTGCTTTGAAAAAACTGTATTGCACCCCAGAAAATGAACCTAAAATGCTTTCTGGAATAAATTTTCGGAGTTCTGGTGATGCAGTTGACTCCCCAATGGTTTCACGAATGAATCCCTCTGCAACCATCGTTCTAGTTCCTGGTACAATTCGCTGGTAGCCCAAAATTACGAAAGTAACAGTTATAAGTAATTTAGCTAAATCTTCTGCTTCTATTGTTGGTGAATGATCTGGAAAACAGAGCTTGAGAAATAATTCGGCAATTTCTTCTACGATCGCATCACGTCGCTTAATCAGATTTTCAGCCAGGTAACGGCGGAAATGACTAATGAGAGTTTTCCATTGCTTTTCAAGGGTTTCAGGGTTGCCTAAAATCCGAGGCCACAAATCTGCTTTAAAGTCTTGAGGGTTCTCAACACCTGTGCGATCGTAGAAGGCGTTATATGCTGCGGCTTCCCAAAATTCAGTCAGCGCCCGACTTTTACTAAAGCCTAGTTTGGCTTCTTGTTCATCAAGGTCATTCTGCTGAGAGGATTTCTTTAAAGTATTCAATAGTTCGCTAACAATCCGTAATACAGTTAGCAATTGATTTTCGTAGCGTTCTCCCACCCGCGACTTAGACATATTCTGAAGGGTGGTAATTAAGGAAGTATTATGGTTGCCAAATTCTGACAAGTCACGACTGTAGAGTTCTACATCCCGATCAAATAATCGATAGTTCTCGCCACGAGCAAAGCGGTTATGGATTTGTTCTAGAATTACCCGATGAATGGATCGCTCTGAGCCTGAAATACTTAAAGTTGCTGCCCCATAACTATCTAACACAGCCTGCACCATGTCGCCTTCGTCGAAAACAACTACGTCGAAGGTACGGGCAATTAACTCAAAATATCGTACTTGTTCCTGAATCGCATGAGGTGATATTTGAGTATCGAGCGATCGCACATGACCAACCCAAATATTAGCATCCAACAAATCTCGCGGTGCTTTGTTTCGACCGCACATTGTCCATAAGGGACACAGGCATTTTTTCATCTTTCCCTGTTTCCCCCCGCCTTGCAATATCTGGTTGCAAGGTGCGTAACCAAAGCCCCACAGAGACATATCGGCAGTTGAAAAGGCTGGTAGGACGCAGTTCATCCCAAAAACTTCTGCCTGTTCTAAGGTGTAGGCAAAGCCACCATTACCTCGTGTTGCGTTCGCTGAAAGCGTGCCGGCGGCAATCGCTTCAGCAATATTATCTGCATGGCCACGGCGAGTTTCATCGCCTTGGCCGACAAGCATTCCCACCTTAACTTGATGAAATGCCAACTCAGCCATGTACTGTCTAGCAACTTCAATGGAGGGAAATACAAACATTGCTTTATACTCATGTAGTCCCAGCCAAATTGCGATCAATACGAGAATGGTTGTTTTACCTGACCCTGGCAAACCAATTAAGTGCTTGATCTCTTCTAATTCCAACACATGATCTTCTTTCCGCAGACCTTTTCCAGCCTCCGATACCATGAGGTCAAAGCGTCCAAAGCGTTTTTGCCAACTACCTGCTCGTCGCTCAGGATCTTGCTTTTCCCGCTCGTCCATCTCAATAGCCAGATCGCGCAGTTCACTTAAGGGAATGCGAATTTTTCCTCTTGGTTGGCGGTTGAGGGAATGTGTGCGACGCGCAGCAATAGGGGCGGTAATCGGAGCGATCGGCATCCTTACTGCTGTTGACTCTTCACCTAATGCAACCGCCATCTGCTGACGAGGATCGGCAAATGTAAAACCATACGATTCATAAGATAAAGGGGTACTAAGAATTTGACGCGCTTGTGTAATTTGAGAATCTTCTAAAGGATCTGTTCTTTTGAAGTACAGTGTTTCAGTGTCAATTTCATACGTCCCTTTAGTGTGGTTGCAGTAGTAATGATTGTTATAGAGAGCAATTGCGTGTTGAACTGACTGCCGTGTAACAAAAGTCAGCGACATCTGCCGCATATTAAAAATAGCTTGACGGGCTTGCTCTAATACAGGTGCATTTAAAATGCTCGCCATGCCTGACATAATTACTGGCGCGTACTCCAGTGAATTAGTATCAATAAATTCCTCCATTAAGACGCAAAGCCAGCAAATTCGGTCTATACCTTTCCAAAAATTAGGTTTGGTTCGCATAAGGCATCTTCTTTAAAAAATCAATTACAGAGGAAACCGACATAATTTCTAAACTGGCGGGATCGCCCTTTTTATCTAGTGTTGAGATGAGGGTAGAAATGTAGCTTAGGTTATCCTCAATCAAGCGATCGCTCACAGCAAGAATCCGACGACGATAGTGAATCAGCCCGCCAATACTACGATTGAGGCGCAAACCTAGAGTTACGGGACTTGTGTAAGATTTAGCATCAATTCCAATTGCCCGTTCATTAATCGCCACATCGCATAAATCAGACTCCGGGTAAAGTTCAGCATTGAGCTTATTTTGTCTGGCTGTATCAAAAATCGCTAATTCGTCAATCGCTGGGCCTGTCCAGTAGGTAAGAATTCGCGGCTCGGCAATTCGTAAAATGTCATTGGGATCTAGTTTTTCAGATACTTTTGGTGAGTTGTGCCCAATGCACTGGCGAATCGGACAACGCCCTTGTAAAAAAAGTTTTTTGTTGGGATGCGATCGCATCAATGTTCCACAGTGGGCGCAGCGATGTGCTAGTCCATCAACTAACCAGATATCTGGCACTAAGTCGAAGAATTCCTCAATGAGCATTCCCTGTAAAGGGGTCAAATCATTTTCAACCAAGTAATCTAATAGTTGCCGTTCTCCTATCAGAGAATACCTGCCAAACAACTCTCGTAGGGCGGTGTAGGCTTTGTGTTGGCGACGACCGCCCAATCGTTCAGTTGCTTGGCATAAGTCAGTATATAACCGATGCTCAATCACATTGTCTTCCCCAAAAGCTCCGCTCAGATTGGCAATCTCTGCACAGTCTGAAGTCGGTACTCGTAAATCTGGATCGATTAAGGTAACGCTAGAAAAGCGAAAGTCTGATTGGCTAAAAACCCCTAGTTTCCAACGATCGCAACCAAGAGAGTATCGAGCATTATCCAAAACAGTATGCACGCAAGCAGCGCGATCGCTTTGTCCTTCTTCTATGTATAAACGACCCAATTTGCACATTGCTTGATAGAGTTCTGGTGGCAGCGTACTATCCTCTTGACGAACTATTTGTTTACCTGGCAACACCCGTTCGTATTGGCGAAGAATTCCCTGAGCAAGTAACACCACAGCATCTTCAGCCAGATCCCTCACTGGGCGGTGTCCTGTAGGTAAAGGCAAAGAAGTTGCTGAAATTGCAGGTAGCCACGTAGGATCTTGACTTTGAGCCTCTGCAATAATTTGCCTCTCTAAAGCATCTTCAGGAAAGGAAGGTAAAACTTGAGCGATCGCTGCAAGTGTCCAACCCTTCTTTAATAGTAAAATTGTTGCCAATCCCTCCAAAATCTGCCGAAATCCAAATTCTTGCCCTTTAGGTTGTGATAAAAGTTGTTTCGTTCTCCACGACCGAACAGTACGCAGGGCAGGTGATTCTATAGACAGTTCAAGCTGTTGAATCTGGCGTTTTAACTCCTTTGTCAGAGCCTCCGCAGTTCCCTGCCACTGACGCACGTCCTCAAAGTACATAACTGTAACAGGATTGTTTTTACATTAATTGATGTTTATACTAACTGATGTAATCTACAATGTCAATACATCAGCAAGACGCAAAGAGAAATTTTTGTGTCTTGGCACGGTACTAGAGATTGAGGAACTTAGTCACAATAGGACAAAATCAAATAGATGATGGGCCATTTCTAATTTAGAACAAGGTGCGATCGCTAGCTGATTTCCTTGTTTATCTAAAAATATCGCTTGATTATTATCACTCCCAAAACCACTATCAGGTTGATCGATGGGATTGGCAACAATAGCATCAAGTTTTTTATTCTGCAATTTTTCTAATGCAGGGTTGACAATATCACCAGTCTGTGCTGCAAAACCGATTAATATCTGATGCGGCTGTTTAAGTTCTGCTAACTGGGCGACTATATCCGGTACTGGTTCCAGAGGTAAAGCTTGGGGGAGCGATCGCTTGGGCAATTTTTCTGTACTATAATCTCGTGGCTTCACATCTGCAACGGCTGCTGACATCACAATTACATCAGCGTTGGGTAAACATTCCAGCATGGCCTGCTGCATTTGCTCGGCACTAATAACAGGAATTGCTTGCATTCCTAATGGTACATCCCAATTAGCTGGGCCATGTACTAGGGTGACACTTGCGCCTCGGTGAAGTGCGGCTTGTGCTAAAGCTAATCCCATTTTACCTGTGGAAGGATTACCAATAAATCTAACTGGGTCAAGATACTCTCGCGTTCCCCCAGCACTAATTAGCACTCGTTTACCTGCTAAATCTCGTTTACCTTGAGTGTGTAACAGCGATTGGATGTGAGCTAAAATTTCTGGGGGTTCTGCTAATCTACCAGCACCGATGCGATCGCACGCTAATAATCCCGATGCTGTATTCATCCCATGATATCGGCTATCTGTCAATAACTGCTGCCAATTTCGCTGCACTGATAACTGTTCCCACATATCCGTATTCATTGCGGGTGCTAACAGCACCGGACAAGTAGAAGCCAGCACGGTATTTGTGAGTAAATTATCCGCCATCCCGTAGGCTAACTTGGCTAATGTATTAGCTGTTAAGGGGGCAATTACCATGATATCTGCCCATTCACCCAACTCAATATGCAACGGACGAGAGTGAGTTGGTTTCCAGAAATCATCATCTGTATAGGCGGGATGGCGAGATAGAGTGGCTATTGTTAGAGGCGTGATAAATTCTTGCGCCGAACGGGTGAGGATAACTCGAACTTCCACCCCAGTTTTAAACAGCGTCGAAACTAATGCACAGATTTTGTAGGCGGCGATACCGCCACCTACAGCAATTAGAACCCTTTTGGATTTTGGATTAATCATGTTGACATACTCCCCGACCGTCGCGGACGGGGATTCTAATTCATGGTTCACAGAAA
>JAHCSU010000657.1 GCA_023522315.1 Nostoc sp. CCCryo 231-06 | reverse complement strand
AGAAGGGCTAGCGTTATGCCTAACAATGTATTCTAAATAATCAGCACGGGTTAAGCCAAAACATTCAGAGGCAATACCAAGTGCTTTCCAAGTATCATCTGTTAGTCGCAAAGAGCGTACTTCACGATAATCATCATTCTTGAGCGCAAACTTTCCTTGAATATCCCGTTTCAACATCAACTTAACCGTGTATTACATCGTAAGTTTAACTCGGAATAACAATAATTGACCATGTAATACACGGAATAAAACTTAAATCTTATGATTGTTGTAACCAAACCTGACGCAAGACTTCTACTGCTGGCAGTTGGCGTAGTTCAAATGGCGCTGTTCGGCAATAGATCGCATCGAGTAAATTAAACCCATCAGCCCCAATTGTCAAAGCTTTAGCTTCCCGTTCTGAAGCCTTTTTAGGCAGTCGTGTGTCTTCAAAGCGTCTGCTATAGCGGTCATACCACTCAGAGGGAGCCAGTGACTTCAGCCAAGTGGGTGCAACTTCTGCTACAGCATTCAAAGCATACCGTAAGGTTTCCCCCAAATGTTCCAGTCTGGTTAGCTCCCTGACTACAGCTAGTATATGAGTTGAGTCAGTGCGCTGTTTTCCTCTTGCTGAGAGCAGTTTGAGTTCCTGAAATTTCGACAGCATCAAGTCTAGTATTTGCTGCTCGACACCACCTCTTATTAAGCGATCGCGAAATTCGCTTAGAATACTAAAGTCAAAACCTGGATCTGTTAACTCTAGGGACAAAGCATATTTCCAGTCAATCCGCCCTTGCACTGCTTGCGCTGCTTGTCTATCAGACAAATTTTCTCGCATATTGCATTACCAGTATCATTGCCAAACGTCAAGGTGCTTGTGCTGGCTGACCGCGTTGTGCATAAAGTCATGCGAAATCTTCATCCTGGTAAAAGACCCCAAGTTCATCACGCAGTCGCATATATAAATTACCTTTTGGAAACGCGGCTTTGGCTACACGTACCGTTTCATCAGGAACAGGAGGAATTTCTTCGGGATGTAAGCACATATACTCGCCTCCAAAGGTATTTCTTCTAGTTTATTGATAATTGAGGCAGCTAACTTAATTTTCTTCTCGCCGTGTAATACACGGAGAGCTACATTTCTTCTCTCCATGTATTACACGGAGAATTCGGCATTTTTATGTTAAGTAATATTTCGCCAACAGTATCAGAACCGTGATGAGACCAAACTCAAGTTAGCTAGATGTCATTACAGAATTAGTAATATCCGTAAAGACACATTGCATAAATTAACTACCTATCTTGCCAAGAACCACAGCGAGGTATGGGTGGAAGATTTAAATGTGTCGGGTCTGCTCAAAAACCACAAACTAGCTGGCGCTATTAGTGATTGTGGCTTTTTTGAATTTAAGCGCCAGCTAGAATATAAGACTGTTTGGTATGGCTCACAACTTAGTTTGGTTGATAGATGGTTTCCATCAAGTCAGCAATGCTTAAGGTTGTGGAGCTAAACAATCTATCCCTTTAAGTCAGCGTCGGTTTGATTGCAATTCGTGCAATCTGTCTATCGACCGTGACTTGAATGCTAGCATTAATATTTTAAACTACGCACGGATAGCTCAATCGTGCAAGTCTAGCGATGGCTCACCGCTCCCATGCTCCAAGCTAGAAACTGAACTTCAACTTTTGCCTAAGCAGAATTGAGTAAGTTTCAGAGAGCGGTAAAAGCCTTTCAGGCGCAAGGCGTAAGTAAAATTGTTTTGAATTTGAATAAAATTTATCAGATTTTCAAAGTCAATCCTTTGCTTTAGTGATAGCTTAGACAAACATCACGAAAGCTTCTAGGCTGATAGTTTTATCCAGCATAGAGAGTTTCCGTATTGTTGACACAGGTAATTTACTCACAGCTTAGATTATGTCAGTATTAGGAATCAGAACTTTTGTAATGTGAGTAATATTTTCACTATTTTTTAGATGTGAGCGAATTAGCATCAGTGCTAGATTCAGTAGTTTCACAATTTACGATCGCTAATGCAAGTCTATAACATTGTCAAATATGAGGCATCGGCTAAGGGGTGGTTTGCAATTGGAAACTGACGCTGAATTTAACAATCTTTTTCTTGTTCCTAGTTCTGCGAGCCAGAAATCATGAATCTACTACAAACAATCGATACTCCCATTGGGAGCTATGCACCCGATTTTGAACTGCCAGGAATTGATGATCAAGTACACCATCTAAGGCGTTATCTTGAGAAGTTCCGAGCAGTGGGGGTTATTTCCTTATGTAACCACTGTCCTTATGTAGAGTGCTATGTAGACAGATTAAAAAACATTCAAGCCGAATTTGCCCCCAAAGGGTTCACATTAATTGGACTGAATGGTAGTAATGTTGATAGGGACACTAAGTCAAGCTTTGAAAATATGAAAGCTTTTGCCCTGCGTCACCAGTTGAACTTCCCCTACCTGTGGGACTCGACCCAAGATGTTACCGATAGTTTCGGTGCAACAAAAACACCAACGGCCTTTCTAATAGATAGAAATGGTATAGTCCGCTACAAAGGTAAAATTGACGATCATCCCCAAGACCCATTATCGGCGGGAGAGGATTATTTTAGAACTGCGATCGCTTCTCTGTTTCTTGGTGAAGAAATAGACATACGACAAACAGAAGCAATAGGTACTACATTGATTTGGCGTAACTAGACATAGATAGTCACTGTAACTGCTATCTTAAATTGGAGGCAATTGCAACTTTTTTGATAAAGCGGAACTTCATGGGAACGAATTACCGACGGGTTTTACTCAAACTGAGCGGTGAAGCCTTAATGGGCAACATGGGTTATGGCATTGATCCAGAAGTGGTCAAAGGCATAGCACAAGAATTAGCAGAGGTGATAGCCACTGGCACTCAAATCGCCATAGTTGTTGGCGGCGGCAATATTTTTCGTGGCGTCAAAGCAGCGTCGGCGGGGATGGACAGGGCAACCGCTGACTATATTGGGATGATTGCCACGGTAATGAACGCCATGACGTTGCAAGATTCACTCGAACGCATAGGGGTACAGACGCGGGTGCAAACTGCGATCGCTATGCAAGAATTAGCAGAACCATATATCCGTCGTCGCGCCATCCGCCATCTTGAAAAAGGGCGGGTGGTAATTTTTGGTGCTGGTTCTGGAAATCCCTTCTTTACTACGGATACTACTGCGGCATTAAGAGCCGCAGAAATTGATGCGGAAGTGATTTTTAAAGCCACCAAAGTAGATGGAGTGTATGACGCTGATCCTCATATTTATCCTGACGCCAAGCGTTACAATAGCCTTACCTACGCGCACGTTTTAGCCAAAGATTTGCGGGTGATGGATAGTACTGCGATCGCCTTGTGTAAAGAAAATAATATCCCAATTCTGGTATTTGATCTAACGGTGCGAGGTAACATCCACCGAGCCATCTTGGGAGAATCCATCGGTACCCTTGTGGGAGGTTCTTGTGAAATTAGCTGAAGCTGAGAGTACGATGCAAAAAACCGTTGAGTCAACTCAACGAGCTTTTAACACGATTCGCACTGGTCGCGCCAATGCGAGTTTATTAGATAAGGTATTGGTGGATTATTACGGTTCGCCCACATCCTTGAAATCACTGGCTAACATCAGCACGCCAGATGCGACGACAATCTTAATTCAACCCTACGATCGCAGCAGTTTAAATATAGTCGAAAAAGCGATTTCCCTCTCAGATGTGGGTTTAACCCCCAGCAACGATGGTTCTGTAATTCGGCTGAATATTCCACCTTTAACCAGCGATCGCCGTAAAGAATTTGTCAAAATGGCATCTAAGTATGCTGAAGAGGGTCGTGTTGCTATTCGCAACATCCGCCGCGATGCCATAGACGCGATTCGCAAACAAGAGAAAGCCTCTGAAATCTCCAAAGATGAATCAAAAGACCAACAAGACAGCTTGCAAAAACTCACAAACGAGTATAGTGCCAAAATAGATTCACTGTTGGCAGAAAAAGAAAAAGACATCTCGACTGTTTAAAGTTTAATGTCTGAAGCATAAAGGCTGAAGGATGATGGATAAATTCTTCAGCCTTTATCATTTGTTAGGTATTTAACAAAAATTGATTGAGTATCTCAATAGAAAATAAATTAATTCAGGAGCAAAAATTTAGCCTTATGTACGACTGCATCATCGTCGGCGCTGGGCCAGCTGGTGGAACAGCTGCATATCATTTAGCTAAACAGGGTCGCTCAGTATTAGTATTAGAAAAAGAATCCCTGCCAAGATATAAACCTTGTGGCGGTGGTGTATCTCCAGCGATCGCTCAATGGTTTGACTTTGATTTTAGCCCAGCAATTTCTGTAAAAGCCGACTCCTTTCGCTTTACCTGGAAATTGGGCGATCCAGTGGAAGCAAAAATCGCTACAGAAGAACCAGTCTGGATGGTGCGACGAGATATTTTTGACCATTTCCTAGTGCAGCAGGCGCAGAAGCAAGGGGCTGAACTCCGAGATAATACTGAAGTAACTAGTATTGAATTTATAAGTGACTATTGGCAAGTTAACACAACCAATGGGCCAGTTACAGGTTGCTACTTAATCGCGGCTGATGGTGCTAAAGGGCCAATGGCAAAATGGCTAGGCTTCAAAGAACGTAAACGTAGTTTAGCAGCAGCTTTAGAAGCAGAAGTTTCTGCAACTGTGAAAGACAAATCCACAATTCACCTTGAGTTGGGCTTGGTGAAAAATGGCTACATTTGGAACTTCCCGAAGGCGGATGGTTATTCCATTGGTATCGGTACATTTGTTGGTGGTCAACCCCAAGATTTTAAAAAGATTTTAGATGAGTACGCGCGATCGTTTGATCTAGATATTAAAACTAGCAAGCAGTATGGTTATCCCCTTTGCTTGTGGAATGGAAAGCAAAAGTTGCATACCCAAAATGCAGTTTTGGCTGGGGAAGCTGCTTGTGTAGTTTATCCCATGACAGCAGAAGGCATTCGTCCGTCAATTTTTAGCGGTTTGATTGCAGCAGGAGCTATTAATGACGCCCTCTCTGGTGATACCAACGCTTTAGAAAAATATACTGAAGCTATTAATGAAGAATGGGGTACTGAGATGGCTTGGGCACAAAAATTAGCTGGAGCATTCTATCGCTTTCCTGCTATTGGCTACAAAGTTGGTGTTAAGCATCCCTCTGGTGCAAAAATTATGGGTAAGATTCTCTGTGGAGAACTCCGCTATAGCGATGTTACCGATCGCGCCCTCAAGCGTTTAATTCCTGGCTTTGGAGGTTAAATTTTAGCTAAAACAGCATTCATCCCACACTCACTCTTAGGAGTGTGGGATGAATGCACGGGAGTGGGGAGACATGGTAATTAATGTATTTTGGCGTAGCCAGAACAATTAATTACTATGTCGAGCCATGACCCATATTCATTCTGGACTATTTTGATTCTCGATATATTCTTTGAGCTTTGAGATTGTCACTCCACCGCAGCTAGCTACGAAATAAGATCCGTTCCAAAATACGTCTTTCCAGAAAAACTTTTCTAGATGTTCTGCATATTCTTGACGTAATTTGCGCGAAGTCACTGATTTGACGTTATTTACTAATTTACTAATCTGCAAGTCTGGGTGGTATTGAAATAGCAAGTGTACATGATCTTCTTCTTTGTTAAACCCACATTCCGCACTTCATCGTGTAATACACGAAGATTTCCAATGTCTGGCTAATGGTGGTTAAATAGCAATCACAAATTACCAACATTTGTCAGTATTAATACTTAAGCATTGAGCATTATCAGGAAATCTTCTTGAATATCAATGTGTTACATCTTGAAGTGCGGAATGTCGGTTAAAGAGGAGGCTGAGACTATTTTGTCTAATCCTAACGGCGCCTTGGTTTTGGCTAAAATTGTTGAGCAAGCTACTCAAGCAGAACAATCTGCTAAAGCAGAGCAGGTATTATCTCAAGCACTTGAAGTTGCTAAAACTATGAAATTCCATTTCCGTGGTGATAAAGTTAAGGTGATAACTGCGATCGCTATTGAGTACGCACAATTAAAACAAAAAGATAAAAGCGAGCAATTATTAGCACAAGCCCTTAAAATCGCAGAGAATATACATCAATAGAAGAGAAATTAGTTCAACATCGATAGGTAAAGGTAATAAGATTATGTATTACCTATTACCAAGAGATGCTAAAACATTATAATTAGCAAACTTTGATTTCACAAACCGCTTTCAGGAGTTTTTGTAGCATTAGGACTCTCTCTAGTGGTAGGTTGCTTAGTATTGGGAAGTTGCTGTAGGGTACTCTTCTGATTACCTTGATTTTGTAGCTTAGTTAGTGTCTGTTTTGCTATATTTTCGGCTGCTTGTTTAAATAATGGTTCTATTCTATTTCGCCAATATTGAGTATTAGGCAATTTTTCAGGATGGTTTCTGTAATCTAAAACTTTATCCCATTTACCATCATCTATTGCTTTGTTGATTTCATTAGATAACGCCTCTGCCTTAGCCCAATCATCTTGCCACTGGGCAATCATTTTGCCTGTCTCTTGAATACCAGAAGCAGCATTTGCCGGAACTGATTTTAAAAGTGCGATCGCTCTAACTATATCTCCTGATTCATACTTCTGTCTTGCTTGTTCTATAATATTGGCACTATTATCAGTAGGCTGCGATCGCTCTGTTTTCCCAGCATCGTCAGTTGACCGCTTCAGCTTTTTAGGTAATGGAGTCGCAATGAAGCTATTATCATCTACAATCCTAGTTGCAATGCCTTTTTCACCCAGGCAAGAAGCCAATTCTTGATTATTGCTTATCACATTCGAGCGGGCCCAAGCCAATTCACCAGATTTAAGTTTAACTTCTATCCAACCTCGTTTTGTCCGTTTGCCAGTCACCTCGAAACTGGTGTTATCGGCAACTGTTTGCACAACATTATCAGAATTTATCGAACTAGGTTCAGAACGAATATTAGAATTTCTGACGACAACAGCCGAGCATTTGTTTGCTAAGGCAGTATCGTTACCTGTAAGATTAAAAGCTAAATTTTTCACATTCGGAGATATATTTGCTACCACAGCAGCCGTACCACCTGCTAATAATATGCCAATTAATATCGGCCATGGGTCAGATTTTTCAGAGTCTTTACGCGCAGGTTTAGCGGGGGCAGGATTTGCTGGTGCAACTGCAACCGTTTGCAGGCGAGATACTTGAGGCTGAGATTTGGCTGCTTGGTAACTGGAATTTTTGGCGGATTCTTGAGGTGTGGAAAGTACAGGTACAGGATTAATCGCCTGTTTACACGCTTGCAGCGCTTCCGTGGCGTTTAGGTAGCGGTCTTTGAAGTGATAACGCACCATCTTTGTCAACACTGCCGCCAGTCGATAGTTCACGGTTACTGATTGCTGCCAGATGATTTCCCCCGTGTCTGGATCTTCTTGCAATTCTGTTGCTTGTAATCCTGTTAATGCTTGAATAGCAATGATGCCAAGAGAATAGATATCGCTGTTGGGACGGGGTTTACCTTGCCCTTGTTCTGTCGGCATATAACCAGGAGTGCCAATAACCACAGTGGCAGAGGGTTGTCCGCCCACTGCTACCAGTTGTGTACGCAGTTGTTTCACTGCCCCAAAGTCTACTAAAACTAACTTATTATCTGAGGCGCGACGAATGATATTATCCGGTTTGATGTCGCGGTGAATCACGCCTTGGCGGTGGACAAATTCGAGAATTTCCAGAACTTCTTGCAATAGTTGAATTACTTGGCTTTCACTCCAGCGCTTACCAGGTATAAGTTCTTCAGCTAGGGTATGTCCTTCAATATATTCTTGTACTAAATAAAATTCTTGGTTTTCGTCAAAGTACGCTAGCAGCCTGGGTATTTGGTCATGATTGCCCAGTTTTTCTAAAGTTTCGGCTTCGCTGTTGAACAGGCGTTTAGCAGTATCAAAAACTCTAGAGTCTGTTCCGGGTTTGAGGTGCTTGACAACGCAGAGGGGATTACCTGGTCGCCTAGTATCTTGGGCAATGTAGGTTTGACCAAATCCTCCCATTGCGAGGACTCGAATTACTTGGTAACGATGGTCTAGTAGCTTGCCTATCATGTTGACTCCCCAGAGTTATTACCTAATTTTTCAGCTGGTAATAAATATCTCCAAATTTTCTTCAATGAAATCCGCTATCTTGAGAAAAGATTTAGATTAAAAACCCAGCTTTTTAATAAACGCAGACTGTTTATTTTTCTTTTAGTGCCCCTGTTTATTACCAATGCCACCTAAAATAACAAACTCAGTTGCATGGCAGCAGGCTGAAATCCTCATGCAACCTGCTTTCATTCGCGTTATCGACAATATCCGCAAGCAGCTTGATGAATCTTCCTGGACGGGAACTTACCACGATGTCTTGATTTGGCCGCCTAGCACCACTGATGAAATCAAAGCATTGGTGACTGAGTTGTTGCAAGGAATGGAAACTGCAACGCCCCAAGAAGCAGATGAAATCAGAGAGACTCTGGCTCGTCTGCCGATGCCCCATCCAGGATATCATCTACGTTTGCAGCGTCAACAGCAAGAAGCAAGTATCGATTTGTGGGAACTGTGTTACGAAGTGTGTTTTCTTGAATACAGCCCACACAAGGAAGGTGCTGATATTGATACTAGTTTAATCGATGAATTGGGTGAAGTCGATTGGTTGCGTTTGGATGCTAAGGCAAAGGAGTTAGTTGAGCAGGCGTTTGCTAAATTGCCAGAAGCGTAACAAAATTAGGTGCGATCGCACTCTTAGTAAATGTGCCAAATAAGCGATGTCTGGCGACAAGAAGCAGAGCTTCTACGCAAGTCAAATAAATAGCTTAGTAAGCATGAGCATGAATCGTAAACTTAAGAATACTGACCTGCTGAAATCAACCTTTCCCGTTCTTCTAAGCGCTCTGATTGATTAAATTGGAGAATTGCAACAGTTACTCGCCCTTCTGCTGTCAATGGTGCAATCTCTGCTCCATTCATCTGAAAGTGATCGCTCCATTTTTGAGTCCTTGGATTGAAAAAGGGTGTTAGTTTCCCTGTTTCAGGATCGATTGACCCCAAATCAGTACCCTTTGCCCGATTACAGTATGGGCAGGCGAGAGCTAGATTATCTGCTTCAGTAGTGCCACGTTGTTTTTCGGCAATAATATGTTCCATCTCAAAACTAAATAGTGCAGTACTCTGAGGAAATAAGCAGTACTCACACCTTTGGTTCGCTCGTTCAATTACGAGTTTCCGCAACTGGGCTGATACATAAGTCATGGATTTTGGCGTAATTGCTCGAAGACATGAGCTTTTGCCATACGCACAAGATGTTCTATGGTCAGATAGCGTTCTAGTTCAGCTTCACCTTTCGCTGAAAGTGTTCCTGCTTTACTTTGTGCTAGTAAATCACTTACACGACTTTGGAATTCCGGTGAGGGTCGGATTGCCAGAATTTGTTCTGATGTAGGCTGACTAGCTAACAATCCAATAATCTCTTTCTCGTCGAGAAAATTGCCAGACTGTTCGCTCAATAACTCTTGGAGACCGCGTTCTACTATCTCTTGTAAACGGTCTTGGAACGGCTGTAATTGCTGTCCTAGCTCCTCTGATACCTCAACAGTGATTTGCATCATCTAGCTCTGTTGTTTTTTAAATCAATCTATTAGCTATAAGTCTAGCTACAAATCAATCTATTAGTTTAATTTTATAAGTATCATGTATAACTAGTTACTGCAAGAATATTTACTAGGTTACTACGGACGATCGCACTCTGAAGAACTGTGTCAAGCGATGTCTACGACGGGCTACGCCTACGCACTTTCTTAATAGCTGGCTTTCAAAAAACGATATGGCTCTGTGGAAAATTAGCCAGTTTCAACGCTAAATCAGGGTTTTATAGTCACTATTGATAGTAAGGCAAAACTATGTATCTGTAAACGTAAATTTTATCTCTGGTCAAACGGAGCCATTTTATATTAGTAAAACTATCAATCTCCAAACACTGTGCCACAAACCAGTTCCCTTCCTGCCATACACTTGCAGTAAAAGTTCGTTTCATAAGTCTTTATTGTTCGGCTGATTTAGATTATACGCTAGAAGAAAACCAGGGGTGCATTGAAGCTGTAAACCCTTATTTGCTAAGATTTCCAGTGCGATAACATTGAAACAGGGCAAATTCTCATCACCATGCCAACATCTACAATTGACGATAAAGACGCAGCAGCTATCCAAGCCGCCAGAGTTGGGGTTGCAATATGCGATCGCACCGCCTGGGGACGCATCAAAGTAGCTGGCGACGATCGCCTCAATTTCTTACACAACCAAAGTACTAACAATTTCCAAATACTCAAGCCTGGACAAGGTTGTGATACAGTTTTCGTCACTTCTACAGCCAGGACAATTGATTTAGCAACCGCCTACGTTACAGAAGATGCGGTAATCCTGCTGGTTTCACCCAATCGCCGCCAATATCTCATGGAATGGCTGGATAAATATATTTTCTATGCTGACAAGGTGGAATTATCTGATATCACAGAAGACACCAACACCTTTAGCCTCATTGGCCCAGGAAGCGACGCTGTTTTAGAAAAGTTGGGTATTGGCGAACTCATCGGCCAACCTTACGGTAGTCACAAAGTATACACAATTGCTTCGGCCGAGGGAGTGCGGATTGCTGTGGGTAGTGGGTTAGCTGCTCCCGGATACACTTTTACTTTCCCATATACTGACAAAGCAACGGTGTGGAATAAATTGTTAGAAGCTGGGGCGGTAGAAATGAGCGATCGCGCTTGGGATGCGTTGCGAATATTACAAGGCCGCCCCGCCCCAGATGCTGAACTCACAGATGATTACAATCCTTTGGAAGTTGGTTTGTGGCAAACAATTTCTTTTAATAAAGGTTGCTATATTGGGCAAGAAACTATTGCCCGGTTAAATACATATAAAGGTGTAAAACAACACCTTTTGGGTATCCGCCTCAGTGCCCCTGTGGAAGTTGGAAGTGCGATCGCAGTTGGAGATGAAAAGGTTGGCAAACTTACCAGTTACACCCAAACGGCTGATGGTTATTTTGGACTAGGTTACATTCGCACTAAAGCTGGTGGCGTGGGGTTGAAAGTCAAAGTCGGAGAAACTGAAGGTGAAGTCATAGAAATCCCGTTTGTTTCTCATGATTACCCGTAAGTAATTCAAGTCAAAATATCTTCTTCTTTATTCCTAGCGCCGTAACAAAATTCATCTACCCAAGAAGCTATACTACGGGCATTAGTGGTTGGTATCACTTTGCTTTTAATATCTTCTGGTTGAATATTCGGTTGTTTGCTGTTGCTTTTAACCTCAGTAGTAATTGCTAGCGATGCTCCTGAAGGGAGCCGCCCAAGGGGCGATCGCACTGGTTTGCCGTTACTAGAAATCTCATTGGTAATAGCCAACGATGCACCCACAGGGATTCGGCCAGATTGCGCGTTGCTCTTAACTTCGGTAGCTAATGCCACAGATGGCATAGTTTTGGCTTTGCTGTTAACCTGACTGGTCATTGTCGCCGATGCTCCTGAAGGTAACTGACCAGAGTGCCAGCGTACTGGTTGATATTTCCTTAGCAAACCGGAGGATGGCGTTTTTGCCGGAGTATCTGGAGCAATTTTAGTTGCATTTGCTACTACCAACTCAGGTTTGCGTGTGCGAACTACTTCAGTGGTAGCTGTAATTGATGGCACAAGTTCATCGGCGCGTGACAAGTTGGAATCTAGAGTCTTAGCAAGAGAATGAAGCGCAATCTTGCTGGCAGTTACAGCCGATGATAGATGTTTATCCTCAGAATGCTTCTCATCTGGCGACTCGCTTTCAACTTGGCTTATAGCCATAGAATGCTCTGATTTTATTAAACGTAACTCTTGATCAGGATTGAAGTTAAGACCTAAAGCGGCGACTATTTTATCTGGATCGTTATTCAGATCCAGCATAAAAGCAAGTATTTCATCAAACTGGGGTTCTAAAACAGAGAGTGTTGCCAAAATAAAACCGGACAAAGGACGGCGCAGACCATCGTAAGTGCCCCAAGTTCGCATTTTGACCAGCCAGGAAATATTTTGCTCGTAGTAACTTAGCCATTTTTGTTTTAAGGATTGACGCAGCTGTTGGATATTCATAGGATGCCTCACTTTAGTCAACAATATTGCAGACATTGATATTGAAAATTTGGCTTTATTTCTGGGGATGAAACCGATAATAGAGCATCTGTTGGACTCTTTGACCACCTAGCAAATGATTTTCTATCAGTAGAGATACTTCATTGGGTTGAACGCCGCTATACCAGACCATATCGGGTAATACCAGTACCATCGGCCCATTGCCACATTGTCCCAAACAGCTGCTAGCTGTTACCGTTACACCAGGGATTGGCAAAGCTGTAAAAGCTGCTAAAACCTTGACTGCACCTTGCTTTTTGCAGGTACGATTTTGACAAACCCGCACACATTTAGAAAAAGAAGGTTGGTCTATTATCGGGAAGTTTGATGGTTGAGTTATGTTTGACATTTTTTAACGTAGACGCGGAGCGGCTTCCCGCAGGGTACCGCAGAGACGCAGAGGACACAGAGGAGAAGGAGATGGGAAGAGGGGGAGATGAGGGAGAACTTTCTCAGGGTCTTTTCCCAATGCCCCATGCCCAATTCCCCATAACTAAACCTCATCTATGTTGAGAACCGTAGTTTTTGCCCTCACCCTAAATCCCTC
>JAHCSU010000656.1 GCA_023522315.1 Nostoc sp. CCCryo 231-06 | reverse complement strand
GCTCCTGTCGCAATGAGCGCTCCTGCTATCAACGGTTAATTCTGAAGTATTGACTAAATAATAAAGCGCTCTCCCAGATTGGGAGGGCGCTTTTAATTTAAGTTAGTAACAGATGAGGTATTTACTGTTATGGAGTTGGATAAAAACTCAGAGACACTGTTGATAAATACTAAAAAATAGCGAAAAGTTCTACAAACATAAGAGCAAAAAAACTTTTATAAGAACTCTAGGTAGAATACATAAGCCTCACCTTTTTCTTCAAAATCATGGGCAATATTTTTGGTCATCTATTTCGCATTAGTACTTTTGGCGAGTCTCACGGCGGCGGTGTGGGGGTTGTGATTGATGGTTGTCCTCCCCAACTAGAAATTTCGGCAGAAGAAATTCAAGTAGAACTAGATAGAAGGCGTCCCGGACAAAGTAAAATTACGACGCCTCGCAAAGAAGCCGATACCTGCGAGATTTTATCAGGGGTATTTGAAGGCAAAACTCTGGGAACGCCTATATCAATTTTGGTGCGGAACAAAGACACTCGTCCCCAAGACTACGACGAGATGTCCGAGAAGTATCGGCCTTCTCACGCCGATGCAACTTATGATGCCAAATATGGCATTCGCAATTGGCAAGGTGGGGGTAGATCCTCAGCGCGTGAGACAATCGGAAGAGTAGCAGCAGGTGCGATCGCTAAAAAAATTCTTCGTCAAGTCGCCAATGTCGAAGTTATCGCTTACGTTAAGCGCATCAAAGACTTGGAAGGTGTAGTTGATCCAAATACTGTCACCTTAGAACAAGTGGAAAGCAATATTGTGCGCTGTCCCGATCCTGAATGTGGCGATCGCATGATTGAATTAATTGAGCAAATAGGTAGACAAGGTGATTCTATCGGCGGTGTAGTAGAATGTGTGGCACGAAATGTGCCCAAAGGTTTGGGCGAACCAGTATTTGATAAATTAGAAGCTGATATCGCTAAGGGTGTCATGTCTCTCCCTGCTAGCAAAGGCTTTGAAATTGGTTCTGGTTTTGGGGGAACGCTACTAACGGGAATTGAGCATAACGACGAATTTTATATTGATCCAAATGGTGAAATCCGCACACTAACAAACCGTTCTGGTGGTATTCAAGGGGGGATTTCCAACGGAGAAAATATCATTTTGCGAGTTGCATTTAAGCCGACAGCAACAATTAGAAAAGAGCAGAAGACTGTAACTCGTGAGGGCGAAGAAACCCTACTAGCAGCGAAAGGACGCCATGATCCTTGTGTGTTACCGCGTGCAGTTCCAATGGTTGAGGCAATGGTGGCGTTGGTGCTGTGTGACCATTTGTTACGGCATCATGGGCAGTGTAAGGTTTTGTAGACTTACATTTGGTAGAGTCTGGCATTTTCAATGGCGATCGCCGCCTGGAATGATAATAGATTCAAGACAAACAGGAGATGCGATCGCTACTATTGATGAAAGTTTTTTGGGATAATTTATTCCTTGGAAATCCCTAATTCCAATCCTGTTCATCTTTCTTGCCACGGCTTTTGTAAATACCGCCCAGATTGTGAATTTGGCGAGTTTTCTCAAAAAGCTCGGCTTCGGTCAAACCCCACTGCTGCAAGGCTTTATCTAGGTCTTTTTGGATATCTCTTGCCCCTGGAAACCCTTGATAACGCATTCGCAGCCTAGCTAATTCTGCTAAGTTATAGTCTGTCGCCTCTTGAGAGAGTAAAATATCAATAAGGGGGCGATCGCGGTTATAAAGAGGATGTTGTTGGTCTTTACCGACCGTTGATTCATTCATCATGATTCCTGAGCGTTGTTAGCGGATAGCTAGGGTTTAGCCCGTGCTGAGTCCTGAGTTATCAGTTTAGCCGAGAGCAGAGGAGCAGAAAAGGCAAAAGAAAATCATCTTTTGCACTGAGAAAGTAATTGTAAAATTGAGAACTCCTTACCTACTAATAACTCCTAACTCATAACTCCTAACTCCTGTTAGACGGCAACTACACCTGAGGTCTTACGGCTCTCACCACTGCCACTTAAGTTTAAATAAAGTTACATTAGTCCTTAAGAAAATACAAAAAACTTTAGATGAGGGTGAATTTTATCTCACCCAAAGTCCAAGCAGCGAGGGAGCAAGAACCCATTATGTTTGAACACTTCACTTCCGAAGCCATTAGAGTAATTATGTTAGCTCAGGAAGAAGCACGTCGCCTGGGACATAACTTCGTAGGAACTGAGCAAATTCTCCTGGGTTTGATGGGAGAAGGAACTGGGGTTGCTGCTAAAGTGCTGGCCGAATTAGGCGTTACCCTCAAAGATGCCCGCCGCGAGGTAGAAAAAATTATTGGTAGGGGTTCTGGCTTTGTACCACCAGAAATTCCTTTTACTCCTAAGGTGAAAAGCCTCTTTGAGCAATCGTTTAAAGAAGCTCATAGTCTGGGACAGAATTACATTAACACTGAACACTTACTCTTGGGATTGACCGAGGCTGGTGAAGGTGTCGCCGCCAAAGTCCTGCAAAATCTAGGAGTTGACTTCAAGAGTGTCCGCAGTGCCATAGTTCGCCGTTTGGGTGAAAATGCACCAGCTTTCGCTGGTAGTGGTAATCAAAAGCGTACCCAACCACTAACGATGGAAGAGTTTGGCAGGAATTTGACCAAACTAGCACAAGAAGGCAGACTCGACCCTGTAGTTGGTCGTGAGAAGGAAATTGAGCGGGCGATCCAAATCCTCGGTCGCCGCACTAAGAATAACCCAGTGTTAATTGGTGAACCAGGAGTTGGTAAAACTGCGATCGCAGAAGGTCTAGCTCAACGAATTATCAACCAGGATGTTCCCGAAACCTTACAGGGTAAGCAAGTCATTAGCCTCGATATGGGGTCATTGGTGGCTGGAACTCGCTTCCGTGGCGATTTTGAAGAACGCATCAAAAAAGTCGTGGAAGAAGTCCGCACTGTGGGCAATATCATCTTGGTGATTGACGAAATTCACACCTTGGTTGGCGCTGGTGGTACAGAAGGTGGTTTGGATGCAGCCAACATCCTCAAACCTGCCTTAGCACGGGGTGAACTCCAGTGCATCGGCGCAACTACCCTTGATGAGTATCGTAAGCATATCGAGCGCGATGCCGCCCTAGAGCGTCGTTTCCAACCAATTATGGTCGGGGAACCCTCAGTAGAGGAAACCGTACAAATTCTTTACGGTTTGCGCGGCGCTTACGAACAGCACCACAAAGTCACAATTTTGGATGCGGCACTTGTAGCAGCAGCAGAATTATCAGACCGCTATATTAGCGATCGCTTCTTGCCCGACAAGGCAATAGACTTAATTGATGAAGCTGGTTCTCGCGTTCGTCTGCGGAACTCTCAAAGTTCTCCGAATAAAGAACTCAAGCGTGAACTCGCTGGCGTTACCAAAGAAAAGGAAGCAGCAGTCAGAGTTCAAGATTTTGACAAAGCTGTAACCCTGCGCGACCAAGAATTAAAACTCGCAGAACAACTGCAAGCAACGTTTACACCAAACGAGCAACCTGTCAACTCGACTGTAGTTGATGAAGAAGATATCGCCCAAATCGTTGCTTCTTGGACAGGCGTACCAGTCAACAAGCTGACTGAATCTGAGTCAGAGTTGCTCCTGCACCTAGAAGACACTCTGCATCAACGGCTCATCGGTCAAGAGCAAGCAGTTTCGGCTGTATCTCGCGGTATCCGTCGCGCCCGTGTTGGCTTAAAAAACCCCAATCGTCCCATTGCTAGCTTTATCTTCTCTGGCCCTACCGGAGTCGGTAAAACAGAATTGGCGAAGGCGCTAGCTTCTTACTTCTTCGGTGCGGAAGACTCCATGATTCGGCTAGATATGTCCGAATACATGGAAAGCCACACCGTTTCCAAGCTAATTGGTTCGCCTCCTGGTTATGTGGGATACGACGAAGGCGGACAACTTACAGAAGCCGTGCGGCGGAAACCTTACACAGTGCTACTATTCGACGAAATCGAAAAAGCACACCCCGATGTATTCAATATGCTGCTGCAAATCTTGGATGACGGTCATCTTACCGATGCTAAAGGTCGGAAAGTAGACTTCAAGAACACGCTGATCATTTTGACTTCCAACATCGGTTCCAAGGTGATTGAAAAAGGTGGTAGTGGTTTAGGCTTTGACTTCGATACTCAAGCCGATGCTAGTTATAACCGCATCCGCACCTTGGTAAATGAGGAATTGAAAGCTTACTTCCGTCCTGAGTTCCTGAACCGTCTTGATGAAATTATCGTCTTCACCCAGCTTTCTAGGGATGAAGTGAAGCAAATCGCTGAGATTATGCTTCGGGAAGTTTCTAAGCGCTTGACAGAAAAGGGAATTATCTTAGAAGTTAGCGATCGCTTCAAAGAGCTTGTAGTCCAAGAAGGCTACAACCCCAGCTACGGTGCTAGGCCATTACGTCGGGCAATTATGCGCCTGCTAGAAGATTCTCTCGCTGAAGCAATGCTGTCTGGTCAAATTACAGATGGAGACACAGCGCTTATCGATGTTGATGATGACTCTAAGGTGAGAGTACAAAAATCAGAAAAACGAGAATTGCTCTTGGCAAATGTTGGCTAATTTTATACCCGATCACTTTTTGCTGTAATATTTGAGAAATACTCTAGCCTCTCGTCTAAGTAGAGGCATCAAGCAGGGGCATCTCTGACAAACATAAAGTGAAATGGTATTATTTATCACCCCTAGTAGAAATGCTAGGGGTTTTTTATGCAATTCCTTTTGAGTGGGTAATACCCACCTACCCACAGGTGTTTATAATGAGTTTAGGATATAGCAGCAATATGATTGAAAATCAGGACTTCAAAATAGTTAAGGATAGTGTCAAAACTGATGACAAAGGACGATTAATTTTGGGTACTGTCGCCAAAGCAAAGAGCTACCGAGTCCTCATCAATGAGGTAGGACAAATTTTGCTAGACCCAGTTGTAAACATTCCAGAAAGAGAACTTTGGATATGGCAAAATTCTGTAGCTCTTACCTCATTAGAAGTTGGTATAAAACAGGCAAGTTCTAGTGAACTTCATGACTTAGGTTCATTTGCCCAGTATGCGGATCTAGAAATTGATGAATAGACTGTCTCTACGACACAAAGATGTCACCAGGACAGTAGTCCTGGACTTTGATTTCAAAATATAATCCTTGTCACAATGGTTAATCTACCACACTGAGCAATAGTGAATTTGAAGCCTATGTAGAAAACAAAACACCTGCTGCTTTTCGAGTTTTTTGGTATTACGGATTTGAGCAAGGAGTTATAACCATCCTAACTATTACACCTCATCCTTAATTACACCATTGCAACTTAGTGTTAGCGGTAGATATGGCATCTTATTTTTACAAATAACTTATTTCTATACTGATTCTTCTGGTAACAATTCTGATGCTACTTCACTCTTAACTACATTCTCAGAATCACCAGATTTAGAAAAACCATCTGCTATATCTTTGATAAAACCAGCTACAGGTACCGCGATTAGCAAACCCAAAACTCCACCAACATTGGTTCCGACAAGCAAAGCAATTAATACCCATATTGGTCTAAGTCCAGTAAATTTACCTAATAAACGGGGTGCGATCGCCTGATCAATTAACTGGTCAATGACAACAGCTACTGCAAAAACCTTCACTGCTAGCCAAAAGTCATGTGTGGCTATTATTAAAGTTATTACAACAAGACTAACAACATCGCCAAAGGGAATTAAACTCAAAAGCCCAACCCCCAAACCAAAAAGCAAAGCAAACTGGACTTGAAACCCTAAAAACAATAATGTTACTGAAACTCCCATCAGCAAAGCTAAAGTTCCCTGACCAATCAAGTAATTTTGAAAGTTTTGCTGAATAGACTGGCTTATCTTCTGAGCAAAACTTCCAGGTAACTTTTTAAATATCCCTTCCCAAATCCTTGGGCCATCTAACAACAGATAGAAAGTCAGTACTACTGTGATTAATGCCTCAGAGATACTATCAATCGTATCTATGAGAATGCTTAAAAGCTTATCTGAAATAAACTCTAATTCATTGGGTAATTGGTCAGTTAGTTGGGTTAATAACTGACTTAAATTCACATTCAATTTGTGCCTAAAAAACCAATCATTTAAAATCTGAAGTTTTTCTTCGCTAGAATCAATCCATTGGGGAAAGACTTTCACCATCTCATTAAATTGCTCTAAAACAATGGGAACTAAAGTGATACCCAGAGCAACGATAATTATCAATGCTGATATAAAAACTAATCCTACTGCATAGCCACGTTTAACTCCTCGCTTTTGGAGAATGACAACAGGATAGTTTAAAACGAATGCAAGTAAAGTAGCTAAGACAAGAATTGTTACCACAGGTTGAAAATTTTTAACAAGCAAAAATGCTAGCCAACCATTGAGAAAGACTAGAGGAAATAGCAGCGTAAAAATTAACCATTTAAGTAGTTGATTGAGTGAAAAATTCATAATTAATTTAAAAACCAAAATTATTCTAGTTACTAGATTGAACCTGGGAATTAAATATGCTCAATGAAAAGTAGATGAGAAAATCTTTCCCCATTCCCCATTATTCCGATTACTAACTTTCAGCAAAAGCTAAAAATTGCTCCTCATTTATTCGCCCTGCTTGATACAGAGTATTAGTAATTTCCGAAATAGTTAAAACCGCATGACTACGATAACCATTTTGCTGTAACCTATCTTTCACCCCTTGTTCATGATCGATAAATACCACAATATCATTAACATTTAATCCTGCTGATTCCAACTTTCCTGCTCCTTCCATGACACTTTTGCCACTGATGAGAATATCGTCAACTACTACAACCGTTTCACCAGGATGGAAATTACCCTCAATTACTCTCCGAGTTCCGTGGGCTTTTACCTCTTTACGAGGAAAAATCATCGGACAATTAAGGCGCAAAGCTAAACCAGTTGCAGTAGGTAAAGAACCATAGGGAATACCTGCTAATCTATCAAAACTCAGGTTTTTCAAAATATCCTGATATGCAGTGAGAACTTGATTAAAAACTTGGGGATTGGAAATAATTTTGCGTAAGTCGATGTAATAAGGAAATATAGCTCCTGATGCTTGGACAAAGCTGCCAAACATAATACAGTCAATGTCATAAAGTTGTAAAATCAAATCTTGGTGGGGATGCTGATTTAGGAAACAAACATCAGGAAACCATACAGAACAAGTAGAATTTTCGTGAATAATTTCAGTTTTTAATTGATTAATTTCTGCACGTAGAGACTTTACTTCCTCAGATAGTTGTGTATTTCCCAACATATCTTGAGGAACAGGAATCAGCAAACCATCACCGTTAGCATTCAAACCTACTTCTAAAATTTGTCTCAGGTTTCCACCCTTGGCCCAGATGCTACGCGCCATAATAATTCGTTCAGGCGCGATCGCTCGAATAAGTGCAAAAACTTCAGGATTTGTAGTTCCCACTTCCAAACCCAATTGTTCTGGAGTTCCCCAGGTTTTTGATTCTTTTACTACCTGTAAATAAAGGGGTGATTCCTTTGTAGGATATTGCTGTAAAGCTTCTGCACCTGGATTAGAAGTACAGCATAAAATAAATACCGCTTTCTCAGGATAGACCAAAAAAGGTGCTACATGATCTTGTCCTGTATAGGGACTGAGAGTGATTGCATCTAAGTGCCATTCTGTAAACACAGTTTGGGCAAAAATGGTACTAGTATTTAAGTCACTGTGTTTGGCATCTAAAATTACTGGAATATGGGCTGGAATAGCTGCTAAAGTTTTGTACAGCAATTCTAAACCGGGAATACCTAATGCTTCGTAGAAGCCAAGTGTCGGTTTATAAGCACAAACGAAATCAGAAGTTTCCGCAATAATGAATTGCAACCATTTTTCCAAACCAGTGATGAGTTCTTCAGATTCATAACGCACAGGCATCATCTCTGGATTTGGATCAAGTCCTACAAATAGTAAGCTTTGATTTTGCAAGATATTCCGATTCAATTTATCAAAAAAGTTCATTTTTTTAGTAAAAAAAGTTCGTTTACCAAAACATTGATTCTGTTAATTCAGTACCACCAGCTTTTCGCCCTAATCGAGAGTGAATTACTACAAATAAGATAACCATCGGCACTGAGGCAAAGTGAACAATTCGCAATGCTTGCCAATCGCCAAATAAATCCACAATCCAGGGAAACTGAGCAGGTTTATACATTCCTATTCCTGTCAATAATGCCAGCAGCAAGATAGGAATAATTGCTGTATAGGCAATCCGATGCCAAGCATAAATTAGGCGCTTAGAATTGTGACTTTTTTGTAATGCTTTGAAGTCATTGGCAGCTACAAACCGATGTCGCCAGCGTCGGGTAATTAAAACGTAAATTCCATACCACAAGAGATTCAGCGAAAATAGCCACATTGCTGCAAAATGCCAGTGTCTACCTCCTGCAAGCCAACCTCCTAACGTAAATATCGGCGGAATGTGCAAACCTCCACGTCCACCAAAAACAGGGTTGGCGTTGTAAATTTGTAGTCCACTGGTGAGCATGATAAATAGACTAATGATGTTACACCAGTGAAAAATTTTGGCTCCTATTGCTTGAGTAGGTAGCTTTCGAGTTTGAGAGGGGGTGAAAGTCATAGATTTTGACTGATAAAATTTGTTGTTTATCTGTCTTGGGTAAATGGCGTTGCTAAGATGCTGTACCCTGTTCTAGTGCCCACGAGCAAAGATATTCTATCCAGTGTATCCCTAGCGGCGATCGCTATCTCAACCCCGCACCAAAACATCATCATCATACTCACAATGATTCTTCTGATTACCATCATTCTGCCAATCTATCAAACTCAGATATTGTGAATGCGACGGCCGCCTTGTTAAAACAATTCGCAATTCGCAATTACGTTTTGTAACGGGGATTTAACCCCGACGCAAAACGTGCTGCCTATCGCTCTTTTATTACTCTGAAAAAATCAAATATTTGTAGGTTGGGTTGAACAACGT
>JAHCSU010000655.1 GCA_023522315.1 Nostoc sp. CCCryo 231-06 | reverse complement strand
GCTCTATTTGTCCTCACTAAAGACAAACTCACTGTTACGCAACAAAAAATCGACCCCAAAACCTTCGATGAATTAGTTACTCAATATCGCCGCGAGATTACCGATGACGATGACGACTACGACCCGCCACAACGCAGAGATCGCCCTTATTATAGTAACGATGAGGGTTTTAACCGTCGGCGACCCCAACGCCCTAGTTATCAAGATAATTGGGATGACGACGATAACTGGCTATAGCTGCATACCCAAATCTTTCCTTAACCGCTTTTACAGAATATGCAGAATTTGCAAAATTTCAAAAATTACTACGATATTTTAGGAGTACCAAAAGATGTTGCGTCGGAGGAAATCAAGAGAGTTTTCCGGCGACTTGCAAGGCAATATCACCCAGACTTGAATCCGGGAAATAAGGAAGCCGAGGAAAAGTTTAAAGATATTGGCGAAGCTTACGAAATCCTTGGCGATCCAAGTAAGAGATCGCAATACGATCGTTTTACCTTACATTGGCAGCAGAAATCTCGCGGTAAAGCTGGAAAAAGTGTATTTAAGCGCGGTACTCGCGAAACAGAATTAGACGAGTTCGCCGATTTTGAGAGTTTCATCGACCAAGTGCTGGGACGAAACAACAAAGCGGTTAATGATGATGACGATCCTTTTCGTCCTGGGACAACAAAATATGCCACTACCGTTACTCCGCGTCCCAGTCGTCGCAATATAGAAGCAAAGCTAATTGTTCCATTAGAAAAAGCTTATGAAGGTGGTGCAGAAAGAATTAGGCTAGAAGATGGGCGCAGCCTTGAAGTTAATATGCCGCCAGGAATGTTTACCGGGCAAACTATCCGCTTAAAAGAACAAGGGGTAGGGGGTGGCGACCTATTTTTAAAAATTACCGTCTCTCCCCACGATTACTTTCAAATCGAAGGTAATGATATTGCCGTCAAACTTCCCATAACTCCCAGCGAAGCAGTGTTAGGCAATCCCGTAGAAGTGCCAACATTGGACGGTTTAGTCCAAATGAATTTACCCGTCGGAGTAA
>JAHCSU010000654.1 GCA_023522315.1 Nostoc sp. CCCryo 231-06 | reverse complement strand
GGAAATCTTCTTGAATATCAATGTGTTACATCTTGAAGTGCGGAATGTCGGATAATTACCACCAGTCCTTGTTTACCTTGCTGCTTGAGTTTTTCTCTACCAGGCTTGAGCAATTCTTTGTTAATTGATTCTAAAATGCCATTGGTGCGGGGTTCTAAATATTGTCGCAACTGGCCGCGAAGTTTGGGGCTATCTTTAGTTTTGGCAGTAATCTTAGCAATACCTACAGACAACTCAGCCTCCACCCCAATATCTAGCGGTGTTTGCAAAAACTCTGAAATTTCAGTAAATAGATTTTTAAAGTATCCTGGTTTAAGGTTAATCTTGATTGCTTCCAGACTTTGACTCACTTCACGAGCGATCGCTAGTAAAATATCTGTAACATCAATATCAGCCATATCCAGGCTTTGGCTAGACTCAAAATAAACCACATGAAATCCCTGCTGTTCTAACTCTGTTTTGAGGCGCAGTAACTCAGTCGATTTGCCACAGCCGATATGTCCTGTAAACAATTGACAAGTAGGTTGCTCAGGTGAAAGGCGGGTGATAGTTCGCCCTAATTCTTCAATAATCTTGGCACCACGCACTTTAGAGAAATCAATATAATATTGTCTATCCTCCGGTTTGCTCACAACCAGAGTCTTACTGGGGTTGCAAGCTTGAAAAAACCTGACTAAATCTAGTTTCATCACAAATCACCCGACATTAGGCTGACGCTCTTGCCTATTTCAGTGATTATACAGACGATAAAGCGGCTATTTCGGAAAAACTTCTTCGGATGGACTGATTATTTTTGTCTGTTTAATTAAACAGAATTCAGATGAACCCCACCCCCATTGGTGTCAACTTAAGCTAAAACCCTTTTCAAATCTCGTTTCCAGCCAGAGGCTGGAAATGCTCTTCATTGCGGCTCTGCCGCAAGTCTTCAGGCGGAGCCTCTTTTGACTTGCATTCCCAGTCTGAGACTGGGAACGAGACAATATCTAAAGGCTTTTCTAGGCTGGCTTTCACGTTAAGTTGACACGACTACCCCACCCCCAACCCCTCCCCGCAAGCGAGGAGGGGAGCAAAAATGTGGAGTAAAAATGGGGAGTAAAAACGTAGCTTTGGCTTTTTGGTTTAAAATCAATGACAAAATGTCCAACCTACAAAAAATGTCTACAATTTCAACTTTTCACCGCGAATCGAATAATCTAACAACTCCATCGGGTGAATAACTGAAATATTCTTACCTTGCAACTGCAAATGCTTCGTAATTTGCAAAGTACACCCCGGATTAGCAGAAGCAATTAACTCAGCACCAGTATTCAATAAATTCTGCACTTTTTGCCGACCCAATTCTTCAGAAACTTCCGGTTGCAACATATTATAAACCCCAGCACTGCCACAACACAAAGCTGCGTCTATTGGTTCTCTCAACTTCACCCCTGGAATTTGCCGCAATATCTGACGCGGTTGCACACTAATCTTTTGTCCATGCAATAAATGACAAGCATCTTGATAAACTAAATTCAAAGGTTTATCAGTTAGCGGTGAAAGTTTTGCTGTTAAACCAACAGTTGCCAAAAACTCTTGAGCATCTTTAACTTTAGCTGCAAAATCCTTTGCCTTTTCCCGATATTCTGGGTCACTTTCTAAAATGTGACCGTATTCTTTCAAAGTATGACCGCAACCAGCAGCATTGATAATCACAAAATCTACATCAGTGTTGGCAAAACTATCAATCATCTGCCTTGCTAAAGCTTTCGCCTGTTCTGTTTGTCCTTGGTGTTCGGGAAGCGCCGCACAACAACCTTGAGATTTTGGAATCACAACTTCACAACCATTAGCTGTTAAAACCCGCACTGTTGCTTCATTCACTGGGGAGAAAAACAGCCGTTGGACGCAACCCAAAATTACCCCGACTCGGTAGCGCTTCTCACCTTGGGCGCGAATAATAGTAGGTAAATTATCCTGAAAAGATTTGAGAGTAATTTCTGGCAGAATAGATTCCATTGCTGCCAAACGGGGCGATATTTTATTGAGTAAACCCGTAGCGCGAAAGAATTTTGCAAACCCCAACTTTTGATAAACCAACAACGGAACTAATAAAACCCGTAAAAGATTAGGATAAGGAAAGAAAGAAAATATCAGTTGACGAAATAACTTATCTGGCAAACTGCGAGGATAATTTCGTTCAACTTGGTGACGAGTTGCAGAAATCAACTTGTCATACTGCACACCAGAAGGACAAGTACTCACACAAGCAAGACAGCCCAAACAAGAATCAAAATGTTCTACAGTTGCCGTATTGAGAGCAATCTCACCCTCATTAATTGCATCCATTAAATAGATGCGTCCTCTAGGAGAATCCATCTCCTTACCCAGCACCCGATAACTGGGACAAGTTGAGAGACAAAATCCACAATGGACACAACTATCAATTAACTTCGGGTCAGGCGGATGATTCTCATCAAACCCCTTCAAATTCTTTAAACTAGCCGTATTATTAACAGAATTTTCTGAAACTTGCATATTTCTCCCTTTCCCCTCTCTATCTCAGCGTTCTCTGTGTCTCTGCGGTTAGTTAAAACTAAATTCCACCCACAAACCGACCAGGACTTAAAATATTCTTACTATCAAACTGTTCCTTAATACGGCGCATCAACGGCAAAGCATTCCCCGTATAGCCCCAAACATCTATTTGTTCTTTAACCGCCACTGGTGCTTCCAGAATTGTTAAAAAACCTCTACTCGCTTGAGTGCGTAGGCGCAGCCCGCCGTAGGCATCGCTTCCAGCAAAGCGTAGCTCATCGCGCACTTTTAAAACTTGATTTTTACTCTCTAATTGTAACAAACCCAAACCACTACTAATATGAATTAAACCCAACTCCACCTGAGTCAAAATCTCCACAGCAGCAGTAGGTAACACTCCTATTTTGCAGATAATTACAGATTCTGTAGCAGTAGTATGTATTCGTTCTTGCAATATATGCCATAGATTAGCTTCATTATCATCTGCAAAAATTGCCCCATTTAAACCTAGCTTTTGTCCTACTTCCAAAACTCGGTTTGACTGTTCCTTAACACTCTCACTAATACTTTGAAAGCGGGCAATTAATCCCAGTCCTTGACCCAAACCTAAGCTGGACACCAATTTATTTGATAGCAAATCAGCCTGAACTGGTGTTAACGCCGAACCCCGAAGGATATCAGCTGCTTGAGATATAGCCTCAGCTTTACCAGTTAGTACCACCGTCCCCGATGCCTCTGGTAGCGGATATACACGGAAAGTTAGTTGACTAATAAAGCCTAATGTGCCATAAGACCCAGTAAACAACTTCATCAAATCATATCCGGCGACATTTTTGACTACTCTTCCCCCAGCTTTGGCGACTTGTCCATCAGCACGGACAAAAGTAATACCTAGTAACTGGTCGCGCACACTACCATAACGTTGCCGCAGAGAACCTGTATCACCTGTGGCAACAATACCGCCAATAGTTGCCAACTCTGATGCTGTGGGGTCAAGGGCGAGAAATTGCCGCGACTTTACCAAAAGTGCTTGCAACTGAGAGAATTTCATCCCAGCTTCTACTGTGACAGTCAAATCACCAACAGCGTGTTCAATCAGTTGGTTCATGCGTTCTGTACTGACTACAACATCAACGCCCTTAGCTAAACCGCCCCAGCTAAGTTTACTGCCACTACCACAGGGAAGGACGCGCCAGTTATTTGTGTGAGCGGTGGCAATGACTGCGGCTAGCTGTTCTTGGCTACGGGGATAGACAATACAACTGGGGGAATTTCCAGAAGCTATAGCCTGTTGAATACGTTTTTGCTGACCGAGTTCGATATTTTCCCAAAGACAAACAGCATTTTCTTCGCCGACGATAGATGCAAAATCAGAAGCGCAGACGGCTTGCGGCCTGTCGTTAGACATTGCTTTCATTGAGTTTATTTTTTTACGCCCTACATCTAATTTACTGGCTAAACTGACCAAAAAAGCACATCGCCATCAATATACGGTGGCTTCAATATAGGGAGCAATTGCCAGCTTGTAATCAGCACTGACTGCTAAGGGACTTGCAAGAAATAAATTATCTTAAATTATTTGTACATTTGTAGGGGCGCAAGTCCTTGCGCTCCTATGATGGGATGTTTGTTTAGCTGGAAGTATCTAAGCAAATAAAAAAAGGGTTGTTTGTCAGGCGATCGCTATTCGTTGACAATATAATTTTTGCAGCAGTGTGTAACTTTAACGTCTTTAACTAATGGTTCAACGATATTAACAACACCTTCTTTGTTCCTGAGAAATTCTTAAGTAGATGATTGGTCTTTCAAGACGCGATAAATCGCGTCTCTACAATTAGGGTTTTGGGTTTGTCTGAACTGTATTGACCTATAATTTGGGAAAATTTACAACCACGGATGACGCGGTGGGTTGATGTTGTTCAAGAAGTAATTACCAACAGCGTAATATTTCCAATTGCATATATACAAAATCTTCTATGGAAAAATCATAAATTACAGCGAGTTCTTTAAATAGACTATAAAAGTGTAATTCCTGAGAATAAATTTATGTTGCTCTGATTAGCTTAAAAAAAAGGTAGCAGATGGATAAAAATTACCCCTCTGCTACAAGCAAGCGGAGGTATAAACTTGATTATTTAATTGGCATGAACCAATTCTTGAGGTGCTGCGGCGTCATATTCTACAGCTTTAACAAATTCCTTGAGAACGTCTTTGAGTCTTTGCTCAATTTCCTCATCTAATAGGACACTGTTATCAGCTTGTCGTTGAACTTGTTTGTCTACTGCATAAACAGTAGCTAGGATATGCCGCGCTCCTAATTCAGATAACACAGGTTTCAGGGCATATTCAATTGCCAATAAATGAGCGATCGTTCCACCCAGAGCAATTGGTAACACAGGTTTACCTGTCAATGATTTTTGTGGTAGCAAATCTAGAAATGTTTTTAGCACTCCTGTGTAAGCAGCTTTGTAGATTGGGGTGGCAATAATCACACCATCTGCCTTTGCTAATAAAGCTTTTGGCTGTTCTAAAGCAGGGCTATCGTAACGTCCAAAAACTAAATCTTCAGCAGGCAAATCCCGATATGAAATAATGTCTACATGCAAGCCTTCTTGTTGTAAAAGCTTGGCAGTGTATTCGACAAAACCGTAAGTTCTAGATGGATGGGTTGGACTACCAGCGATCGCTAAAATATTTGTCATTCAATTAAACTCCCAATTTCTAAAATGGGTTCAGTATGTTTTGTGGTTTTGGTCTTCATAGCTGATGCTGTGTTGACCTTCTCACTCAGACGTTTGTAGGGACGGCGCAAACTCATACTCTCTACTTCCCAGATGTAGCCATGAATAACTACATCTTTTTCGGAGATTTTTTGGTCAATTTGTTGGTGCAACATGGCTGGTAATCTTCTAGTTCTTAATTACTAGGATATGGACGTTGCTCTTTCCTGATGCTGTTGCTTAGGGAAATCTTCATTTGCCACAATCTCGCCAAATGGACTCAAGACATGTTGCTTCTCCACTGGGGGAAGATTCTCTAATGGCAAATGGGGAAATAGAAGTTCCGCAACTCGATAAGCTTCTTCTAGGTGCGGATAACCAGAGAGGATAAAGGACTCAACACCCAAAGAAGCGTATTCCAACATCCTGGCAGCTACGGTTTGAGGATCGCCGACTAGAGCCGTTCCCGCACCACCCCGCACCAAACCAACTCCCGCCCACAGGTTCTGGCTAATCTCTAATGCCTGACGATTACCGTGGTGTAATTGAGTCATCCGGCGTTGTCCTTCTGAATCCATCCGGGCATAAGCTTTTTGGGCTTTAGCGATCGCTTCGTCCAGACAAATGTATATTAAGCCGTGTTCGATCAGCTGGCGATCGCAAAAATTGGGTATTGGGCATTGAAAAGAGGCAGAAGGGCGGGGTGATGCTCTTGCTGAGGGGAAAGAGCTAATTTTTTATTATCCCCCTTGTCCCCTGCCGTCTTCCTTCTGTCTCTAGGAAGAATACAGCAATGACAGGTTTGTGTATATAAGTTTAATTATCAGGAGTAATTCAGGGCGTAGCCGCGTTGGCAAAGCCTCTCATAGAGAAGCGGCTTGTCGAGACATCGCTGATTATAGTAATTAATGTAGGGAATCCCGTACTAGAGTTAATTGCCCAGTGAACCGGAAAATAGAAAATAATAGATATATGGACAAACGATATTTTTTACAGGCTAGTGCGGTAATAGTCGGCACAGCATTGTTATCAAGGTATATAAAGTGGGGGCCAAAAGAGATGACAACTTCTAACAGTGGATTTGAAATTACCAAACCAGAACAAGAGTGGAGCACAATTTTAACGCCAGAACAGTTTAATGTATTGCGTAAACACGGGACTGAACGCCCTCACACTAGTTCACTGGATAAGGAATACGACAATGGTACTTATTATTGTGCTGCGTGTGAACTACCACTATTTACCTCTGATACCAAATTTAACAGTGGTACTGGCTGGCCGAGCTTCTTTAACCCGATTGAAGGTGCGATCGCTACTACTGTAGATCGGTCGTTGTTTATGAGCAGAACTGAAGTGCATTGTAGTCGCTGTGGTGGGCATCTGGGTCATGTTTTTGATGACGGCCCTGCACCCACTGGCAAGCGCTATTGCATGAATGGGGTTTCGTTAAAGTTTACCCCTGCCTAATTTAGTTGCGTAGGCGTAGCCCGTCATAGACATCGCACGCACTAACCTAAATTATTAAATTTTGAGGCTTGACCAAGGGTGAATAAATTTTTGACAATAACTTCTCCTATTCAATGCTAGTGGGCTAAGTATTGTCAATTTAAAGAAATGCAACTCTTGGTCTTAGCTAGAGCTATTTACCTAAATCGTCCTATTTATTTGGGTCGTTTTTCTCCTTTTTGTCTTTGGGATCTTTTTTAGGTTTTTTAACTTCTTTATTACTTTTTCTTTCTTTCGACATCTGCGTTCTCCAACTAGGTTAATCAGTCAAAGCTTCCATATTCTGCCGTCAGGAAATCAGAAGATGAGTTACCTGATATTTTTTAAGACAAAAAAGAAAGCATCAGACATAGATGCTACTAACTACCATCATACGGTGTTGTTTGATTCAATGTAGCTTGTTGAATCCATCTAAACCTCCGGGGTACTCCCGCCGAGCGCGTTCGCGCAGCGCTACTAGCTCTCTTTCCTATTGTTCCAGCAATTTCATCCGCTGCCACCAACGATTTAGTGGATAATAGACCACAGGTGCCCACAGACTACTAAGAATGGCAGAGGCTAAGGCGACACGCTGGTAATATGTCCAAATATCTGTTACCTTGCGCTCATTCCCCATCAAAGTTAATTGCAACCCAAAAATAGTTTCTGCCAAAACTGCCATAACAAAGACAATTACAGCAATCGAAATAAAATCTTCTTCGATAAAACGCTGCTTCTGGAGCAGAGCAGTTAAAATTCCCACTATACCTAAACTGAGGGCATGAGTAGGGTTAGGTGATGTCATTGAATCTTGAAGTAGCCCCAGAACTATACCTGCCAATGCGCCAGCAAACACCGTGCGCTTCACACTCCAAGTTACCACCCAAATTAACAGCCAATTAGGGGCAATTCCCAATAATTCCATACCCGGCAAGCGGGTTGGCAATAATAGTAAACATAACAGTACAGAACTAGCCGTCACTATCCAACTCAACAACTGACGTACGCCGGGATGCCAGCGAGAAAGTGGCTGGAATCGGAATTTAGATTTTCGCTCTGACGATTTTGGCTTTTTCTGCCTGCTAGCACCAAATGCAGGAATCTTCATTTTTCTATAGATTTTTTTTGAAGAATTTACTTAGACTTTTGCGGCACTTGATTTACCGACTTTTGGGTTTCCGACTCTTGGTTTTCTGGCTTTGGATAAACAGTTACCCAATCGAGATAGCGGATTGGCGGAAAAAGCTCAATTTTCGCCACTGATGCGGGAAGTTTCTTTAAATCCAGGGACTTAATTCGTCCCACTGCCAAGCCAGAGGGAAATTTCTGACTATAAGTAGATGTGGAAACTAAATCTCCTACCTTGACATTTGGAACTTTTTCATAAAACTCCAGCACAGCTTCAGCAGAAGAATCTCCTCGCAAAACGCCTTTAGCTGACGTGCGGCTAACTGATACACCCACTTGACTTTTGAGGTCACTGATTAACAACACGCGGCTAGTATTGGGAGTTACACTCTCCACCAAACCCACCAATCCGCCATCTGCCTTGACTATAAAGCCTTCCTGAATCCCTACATTCGCACCGCGATTTAGGGTAACTTGTTGCCACCAATGGTCAGCACTACGTCCTACCACCCGCGCTGGAATTGGCCGTGATGCCAATGGCTCTTTTTCCACATAGCCTAATAAATTTTGTAGCTTTGTCTTTTGAGTTTCCAAATCTACTATTCGAGTTTGCAATTCCAATATCCGGGCATCTGTAAGACGTTCTTCTGGAGTTGGCCCTGACTGCAACATCTCTAATGGACGGGTAATTGCCTGGTATGTCTCAAGCACGAGTTCACCTTGAGTCTGTCGCAATATCCAAGCACTACCAACTACTAGAGCTAACAACCCGATTTGTAAGCCTTTACGATCCCACCAACGCCGTATTGTAACCATATATACCTATGTATACTTATATAAATTAAGTTCTACTTGGATTCTATTTATATAGAACCCAAATAGAACTCAAATACAACTCAAATATGATATTTTTTTTTGCTACATATTGCGAGAGCTTTCGGTGACAACTCGTTCCAACTGTTTGAAGTTTTCTAACACACGACCTGTTCCCAGCACAACACAGCAGAGAGGATCGGCGGCAATGTGGGTTACAATCCCCGTTTCATGGCTAATTAAGGTATCTATGCCTTTGAGCAAAGCACCGCCACCAGCTAACATAATACCTCTGTCAATAATGTCTGCTGCCAGTTCTGGAGGTGTACGTTCTAGTGTCCGCTTCACAGCTTCTATAATTACTGATAGTGGTTCCAACATGCTTTCACGGATTTCTGGGGCTTTGATTGTGACAGTTCGCGGTAGACCAGAAAGCAGGTGTAAGCCTCGGACTTCCATCATGGCTTCATTATCATCATGAGTAGGATAGGCAGAACCAAGGCGAATCTTGATGTCTTCGGCAGTCCGTTCACCAATGACTAAGTTATGAACTTTCTTAATATACTGAATGATCGCTTCAGTCAGTTCATCTCCAGCAATGCGTACTGATTCGCTGATTACCGTACCCTGAAGACTCAGTACTGCGACTTCTGTAGTACCACCACCAATATCAATGATCATGTTGCCAGTAGGTTCGGCAACAGGTAGTCCTGCACCAATGGCAGCAGCTACAGGTTCATCGATTAAATAAACTTTTCTTGCTCCTGCTTGGTGAGCTGCATCCATTACCGCTCGCCTTTCTACTCCTGTGACACCACTAGGAATACCAATGACAATCCGGGGTAAAATCAGAGATCTGCCTTCATTTACACGCTGAATAAAGCTTTTCAGCATCAGCTCGGCTATATCGAAATCAGCGATTACACCATCGCGCAAAGGGCGGAGGGCAATCACATTTCCAGGTGTACGACCGAGCATTTTTTTGGCTTCTTCTCCTACTGCTAGTGCTACCTTTTCGTTGACATCGATAGCAACTACAGAAGGCTCTTGCAGTACAATACCTTTACCAGCTACATAAACGAGGGTGTTAGCGGTACCGAGGTCGATACCCATATCCCATGATGTCCGAAAGTTCCTAAAAATACCCACGCGTTTATAAGCCCCCTATGTGCGATACTTCTTGACTACAACGGTAAGAGTTGATTTGATTATGTTTGTATCCTGAGTTGAGTAAACTAGAGTATATTTTTATATGATTCCCAGGAATATTTACTATGTCTCAGGTATGTATGTTTTGATATTCTCTGGTTAACTTAGTATATCCGTATATCTTTATGTGTTTCTCCAACTAGTATGTATAATTTTTTAAGTCAACTATATTGTTAACTGTTTAACACATTATTTTCAAGTGTTTCACAATTCGCTATGATGAAAGTCTAAATTACTAAGTACGCATGTACTAAAAGGTAACGCACATGAGTATCAATATTGTCACCCTTGTTGGTCGTGTAGGCGGCGACCCTGATATAAAGTATTTTGAATCTGGTAGTGTGAAGTGTAGATTGACACTGGCGGTAAAAAGGCGATCGCGCAACAGCGATGAACCTGACTGGTTCACTCTGGAATTATGGGATAAGACGGCTGAGGTAGCAGGTAATTATGTGCGTAAGGGAAGCTTAATTGGCATCAAAGGTTCCTTAAAGTTTGACACATGGAGCGATCGCCAAACAGGAGCAAACCGTTCTACACCGATTATTAGAGTAGATCAACTAGATTTATTAGGCTCTAAGCGAGATGGAGAGGGCGGTACAGGAGATACGTCTTCAGAACATTTTTAATTGGGCATGGGGCATGGGGCATGGGGCATGGGGCATTTATAAGGAAAATGCTGAAAACCCCTGAGAAACAGCAACGTAGTTGCGTATTTC
>JAHCSU010000653.1 GCA_023522315.1 Nostoc sp. CCCryo 231-06 | reverse complement strand
TCTGCAGTCATCAGCTTCGTTTTTGCTTCCCTTTTTTGCTTGCTTGCTTTCAGCGTAAGGCACTTTGGTATCGGGGGGTCCTGTAGCTTCAACAGGGATATCACCTTTCAACTTATTGCGACACTTCTAACCTAATTTACTTCGTCTTCCTCGTCTTTTTGCTTATCACCAGAAGTACGACCTGAGCTTTGTGTGCCGTGTTGAGCTGGCGGGATGGTGGACGAGGCGGGTGCCATGGGTCTCCTGCGTCCAAGCTTTCCATCGTCAATCGTTGCCTAGAAACGGAGGTCGGTCCAGTATTCATCTCCCTTCATAGTGACTTTGCCATTTCTTGTGTCATGGTGAGCTTTTTGTACTGTATTTCCCAAAACTATTGCTTCCAACAGCCCACGACGATTCGCGTTATTGCAAGCATGTACCACTCATAGTGATTTACATTCCCGTGGCAGGTGACCCCGGAAATCTTGATGGTATCGTTACTGTACCATGAAATAGAGACCCGCTGGACCTTCTGGGAAAAGTGAAGCCATCTGTGGCTGTAATTCCAGGAAATTATTGAGATTGATTTAACCCTGGTGGCCTTCCTCGCAGTCGGTGTAGATTCCGAGGCTCGTCTTGTTCACTCGAGGCAGCCGGTCTTCCTGTAAATTCTAGCAAGGAAACAAAAAGCAGTGAATTTGTGATGGGAAGCTTCAAGGGTATAAGGGGACAGGGAAAGCATGCGGTCTCAGTGCGGAGATGACCGATCTTTTGTGGCAGGGTGACAAGTTGGGAGAATTGATGCGTGAATTTCCAACAGTAACGTTAAAGATCGTACTGTATACAGTATGACGGGTGCTAGATATCTACATGTACAACGCCAAAGGAGTATACGATCGTGAGCAAACGTTTCCACCTAATTTACATCATACCTGCAAAGATCTTCACCCCTGGGAGGAGTGTCCCTTGGCGGTTCCATCTCTCTTCTACTAAATTATCCCAATTCTTGTCATTCGGCCACGGGTATGTCTCCACTGCCAACTTCGGCTCTTCACTCATTCGTGGATGCGATATCTGGCGTCGTCTTG
>JAHCSU010000652.1 GCA_023522315.1 Nostoc sp. CCCryo 231-06 | reverse complement strand
CAAGCGGTTTTTCCTCACCAAGCGGCTGAACAACGCGCTAAAGCTGCACAAACTGTCAAAAATCTGATTGAAAAGTACAAAATTGAGTTAATTGCCATTGGTAACGGTACAGCGTCCCGCGAGACAGAGGAGTTTGTCACGCAAATATTGCAAGCCATAGAACGCAAACCAGTTAAGGTGATGGTGAATGAATCTGGCGCATCTATATATTCTGCGAGTACTGTAGCGCTAGAAGAGTTTCCCGATTTAGATATTACCGTGCGCGGTGCAATTAGCATCGGCCGCCGTTTGCAAGATCCTCTAGCGGAACTGGTGAAAATCGATCCCAAATCCATTGGTGTGGGACAATATCAGCACGATGTAGATCAGAAGTTATTGAAAAAGAAATTGGATGAGACTGTAGAAAGCTGCGTTAACTACGTCGGCGTAGACTTGAACATGGCCTCCAAAGAACTTCTGACTTCTATCTCTGGGATTACGGCAAGTGTTGCCAATAATATTGTCGCCTATCGTAACCAGAATGGAGCCTTTAAAAATCGCCGACAACTTTTGAAAGTTCCCAAATTGGGGCCAAAAGCCTTTGAACAAGCGGCGGGTTTTCTGCGGATTCGCGGCGGTGACAACCCATTAGATAATACAGCAGTGCATCCAGAAAGTTATTCTGTAGTAGAAGCGATCGCATCTGATCTAAATGTGCCATTAAATCAGGTGACACAAATTGCCGAAAAACTCAAAAAGACCAACCTGAAGAAATATGTTACCGATAGCGTCGGCGAACCCACACTGCGCGACATCCTCAGCGAACTAGAAAAACCAGGTAGAGATCCGCGTGCAGAATTTAAGTATGCCACCTTCAGAGAAGGAATTAAGGAAATCAGGGACTTAAAGGTGGGAATGGAATTAGAGGGAATGATCACAAATGTCGCCAACTTCGGCGCGTTTGTCGATATCGGCGTACATCAAGATGGCTTGGTGCATATATCCCAACTTGCTGATAGATTTGTAGACGATCCCAACAAAGTTGTCAAAGTCGGACAAGTAGTCAAAGTGCAGGTGCTAGAAATCAATGAGAAACTCAAGCGGATTAGTTTGTCGATGAAAGCAGTTAAACAATAATTACAAACAGCAGATGGCAGTTTATCAAGTTCAATTCATCAATCCTACACTTGGATTAAATCGTACTATTCCAGTACCAGATGATCAATATATTCTGGATATGGCACAAGAAGCAGGTATCCGCCTACCATCTGGGTGCAAACAAGGCGAATGTTCTGCCTGTGTCGCCAAACTCATTAGCGGTGAAGTCGATCAAAGTGAGCAAAAATTTCTGCGTCCAACTGAGATACAAGCTGGTTATGTTGTAACTTGTTTGACACTCCCCGATCTAAATAGACGGGGATTCTTGGCTCACCGAAACCACTTAAATTAGAGTCCTTGCGTCATCTAATCCAGAGGTGGGATTCTCCCCAAGCGTTAATTCGGGTATGCCCTACCCTATTCGCGTTGCCG
>JAHCSU010000651.1 GCA_023522315.1 Nostoc sp. CCCryo 231-06 | reverse complement strand
TATTGGCGCTAAGAGTGATATCACCTGCATCCCCCTGCCCAGAAGTACTGGCTGTCAGTGCAGCACCATCGGTGATAGTTAGGGAGTTGGTGCTAACTGTTATATTGCCACCTTTTCCAATTGAGCCTTCACCGACAGCAGTTGTCAACAGGCTTCGACCTTCAATGTCGCTGGGTTTAGGGCTTTCGAGCGAAGTTCCACTCAGTTCTATAGAAGAGGCGCGAACATTTAAGTCACCCGCATTTCCGGCATTAATTGCAGAAACCGATGCTTGTGCTCCACCCTGAATTAATAACCGTCCAGTGACAATAGTCAAGTTTCCAGCATCTCCTGTACTTGCAGCCCCAGTAATTACACCGCTCGGAAATGGACGTTCTACAAAGTTCAATACTAAAGCTCCACCAATTCCAACCAAATCTTGTATTTGGGAGGCGGACACCCCTTGTTTTGAAGTGCCAAGAAGTTCTACTGAATCAGAGGCGTTAATAGTCAATTCGCCTCCTTTTCCAGAGTTAGAAGTACCCGATGAGATAATTCCTCCATTGCTGACCGTCAGCTTCTTAGTATTAATAACAAATTTGCCAGCATTTCCACTTCCCGCTGTTCCAGAAGCCAAAACGCTAGGAATATTATCTGATGAGGTGCCAAGAAGTTCTACTGAATCAGTGGCGTTAATGATCAAGTCGCCTCCTGTCACAATCTCCTGTTTTAGGTTATTGTCAGCAGTACCTTTTACTATCCATGCACCATCACGGACAATTAAGCGTTTAGTATCAATGGTCAAGTTGCCTCCAAATCCCAGACCGAGTGTATCATTACGCAATGCACTAGGAACCTTTCTTAGTCTACCGAACAGAGATAAGGAAGAATCATTCGCTGAGGTACCACTAAGTTCTATCAAGTCTGCCTTCACGGTTGTATTTCCTCCTTGTCCTCTTGTTGCTGTAAATGCCGATACCGCTGCCCCATTAGATACAATTAACCGCCCAGTTTTAATCGTTATGTTTCCGGCATTTCCACTTGCAGTAGGTAGAAACAAACGTACAAAAGGAGAAATATTAGGAAGATTCTGGGCATCAAGGGAAGCGGAAAACAAGCCAATAGGAACAGGA
>JAHCSU010000650.1 GCA_023522315.1 Nostoc sp. CCCryo 231-06 | reverse complement strand
AACGGTATCACAGGCTACTATTTTTTAGCGATCGCAAAAGTTTTCGGTCTACTGACTGTGGCGCAGTTGGGTCATAGATTGCATCTAACAGCGCCAAACCGTCTGCTCCAATTGTGCTGCCTAGAGCTTCTCGCTCGGAGTCAAGCTTTGGTAAACGATAATTTTCTATACGACGACCATAGCGGTCAAACCAATCAGGCTGAATATTTGTTGCTAACCAGTCAGGTGCTGCAACTGCTAAACTATCGAGCGCAACGCGCATCCCTTCCCCCAATGTCTCTAATCGATTGAGGGTGCGTATTGCACCTAAAACGTGGGTTGAATGTTAAATCTAAGCTTTTCTCTAAAGTATTGACCACAGCAGCAACTAAAATTATTAAATTAACTGGCATATTTTTGATTGGGTAAATCTCACAAAATCAGTAAACCTAGAATTATTTGACGGTTATAAATCAAAATCAAGGCTGAATGTTTCACCATCAGAATCCTCTTCTTTTTCCTCTGTAATTGGAGTTGAAGTCCTTGAGTGTAGTTGATTTGACTCAGTATTAATCGGTGTGTTTGCTGCAAGTTGTGCAGGTAATCCAGCTTTGATAAAAACAAAATAGCAATCAATTATAAAGTAAAGCGTCTCCAGGTAACTTTTACCTAGTTGTTGCGATTCTGCAAATATCCGCTCTCGGTAATTATCTTTGAGCCGAACTTTTTCCGGTGCTAAGTCTTGTTTATCTGCCATTGTTATAACTTCACTTAAGAGATGTAGTAGTTGGGTTCTTGCTGCTGATGGTTTTTGCCATCTCTAAAAGTCCAAAGACATTGGCTTCCACCGGATTGTCCAGGATTTTAAACCCGTTCTTCTCCAAGAGCTTCTTGAATCCTGGTAACAGGCAACCCCCACCAATCGCCCAGATTTCATCCCCCTGGTGCTTGGCATCAAGTGTCAGATTCACCACTTTCTTCAAGTACTTTTCATACCAGTCTTTCAAACACGCACTGTATATGTCTTTGATATCGATGTCACGACTGTATCGGGTATGCCCCATTTCAAAACAAAATCGAATCTTGGAGGCATCCCCAATTTTTCCGCCATTTAAATGTTTCATCTTTTGGGAAATATCATCGA
>JAHCSU010000649.1 GCA_023522315.1 Nostoc sp. CCCryo 231-06 | reverse complement strand
GCTTGCCGCAGGCTACCACAGAGGGCGCAGAGGTCACGGAGGAATGAGAGGGTTTTTGCGTAAGTCCTAATTTATAAAACTTGTTTTAGGTAGTATAAACCCAGTGCCTTAGCTGAAAGAGAAAAGAGAGTTTATCTTGTTGCAGAAGAATCAACTGAACCTCCTACCTCCTGCAACGGCAAAGTGCTAATACCGCGCACAAATAAATTCACACAAGTTTCCACGTAGCATTCACGGCTGTACTCTAGTGCGGTGGGGATATCGCTAAAACGCAGGATACCGTGAAGTTCAAACACCTGAGTTGCTGCCTTGATCAAGCGTGCATGAGTTTGTGCCGTCCTTGATGCTAAGTTTTTCATGAGCGTTTGCAAGTGCTTGCTTGCATTATAACCAGATAAAAAATGAGATGAATATAAGTTAGAGATGAGTTTATCGCTCTTAAGTAGTAGTGAATACTGATCTTAGGGAAGAGAAAAGTATGGATCAATGCCAACTCTTGGAGAAGCTTGTCTGCGACACGCTGCGAGTAGCTTGCTTCGACTTAGGGGTACGCCTACGCTATTAACTCAGCTTTATCGAAAAATTGGGTTTAAAACCCCGTGCTTCTAGCATGGCTTTACAGGAGATCCACAAGTTTGATCGTATGCACTGTGGATAAACCTCGTGGTAAATAGTACAATGCTTGTGGTCGTTGACCCACCCGTGACAATGGAGACATAAAGCCTAACACCAAATCTTACCAGAACTCTGGCAACGGCGAGGAAAAATTGGTAGACCGGGAAAAGCTTTCCTAGGCAATGGTAAACATCCTTGAAAGACATAAACTTGCATAAGCTTTTTGACTGTTTGTTAGAAAAACCGCTCTTCTCTTGCGGGGCTAGTCTGTGGAGCGAACGTAAGACCAAATCTCCTTGAGAGTGGAGGCAGTTGCTATGAAGCAGAAAAATCAAGAAGTGATTCTTGGAATCACCGTTGCTTTAGCGGGCGTTAGCATGTCAATAAGTAACGTTGCAAGTTTCATCGAGTTATCCTCATCAAGAACGACGTGCAATTTAACCAGTGTTCTCTAGATTCCTATTTTTGAGCAGTCTCAACTTCCTACACTTAGGTCACCCGATCGGTTGATTTTCAACTCACCCGAATGGGTGATTTAATTTTTCCTAATTACGGTTTTGTCCTCCCAGTCGCTTAATGTTCGCTAATTAAGAAAGCATCCCATTTGTGTAAAAAATCTCCAGTATCGAGCCGTATCAACCATCCACAACTGATTTCTTGGAATTTAATTTCGGCAAGTTACCTACAGTTGATTTTCGGTTAGTAACAATATGAGAAAGCAGCCCTTCATACCGATTAAGTGCTTGCTCCAAAGAATAGTTTTCTTCGGCAAACTGTCTTCCTGCGTTACCTAGCCTAGCCCCTAGAGTAGGATTAGTATATAAATCATGCACCGCAGCAGCCATTGCATCGGGTGATTCTGGCTCAACAATTATCCCACCACCACTGAGTTTGATTGCTTTTGCAGCAGTACCAGTAGCGGGAACTGAACCCACAATCGGGCGACCACTCGCCAACAGTAGTGGTATTTTTGAAGGCATATTGAACGAAATCACATTGCGTTTTTGCACAATCAACCCGACATCAGATGCTGCTAGCATTTCGGGTAGTTTTTCTCGCGGCTGCAACGGTAGCAGCAAAACATTATCTGCTCCATTTAAAAGACAATATTTCTGCAACCTTTGCAATGCTATTGATTCGCCAACAATGACAAAGACAATCTCTCTGATATGACGTAAGCAAACTGCTGCTTCTATTACTGTTTCTAAACCTTGCGTTAGAGCAATATTACCAGAATAAAGTACTACAAATTTTCCATCAATTTGATGGCTAGATATCCATGAATTGTTCTGTTTTGGTAAGGGGCAGATGAAATTTACATTCACCCAATTGGGAATACAAACGATTTTATTAACAGGTACTCCTTTATTTACTAAATTCTCACGAAACCCATCGGCAATAACACTAATAGTGTGTGCAGACCGATATGCAAATTTTTCTAGGGCTGCAAGAGTTCGGATCATCCACTTGTTCTTCAATAGCCCGATACGTACCGCAGCATCTGGTAGGATATCTTGCACATTCAGAACTACTGGGCAGTTGTATAACCAACCTAATATTGTTACTGGTAAAGTACCAAAAAGAGGTGGAACTGTTAAGATAATCACATCGGGGCGTCTGCCTTTAAAGGCTTGGGGTAAGCTCGTGAAAACAAAGCTCAACTCTAACAACAGCCGATCTAGGAGATTAGGTTTAGACTTAATTCGGAGGTAACTTCGTTGAATGGTGACGCCATTTATTTGTTCAGTAACGTACCACTTACCCCGATACTCATCGTAAATTTCGCGCTGAGGATAGTTCGGCATTCCCGTAATCACCCGCACTTGGTGACCTCGTTGTACTAGTCCTTCTGCTAATTCAGTCATTAACGGAGCAATACCAATCGGCTCTGGATGATAGTTGTAGGAATAAATCAGAATGTGCATGAGCTATTTATGAATTTTGTGAAGACAGCCGGATATAATCGGATTTATTCCTTTAATAGTCAGTATGTACTGCTACTTTTATTACTTATTTTAATTTGTAAAATTGCTTCATAACAGTGCATGAAACATTGTTGATGAATTTTGTAGTGGCCTTGAAAAAACAATTTTTGTAGTGCATAAAGCACTGAAAAATTAAGATATCACCTTGTGTAAATATCTTAGGTTTTTAGAGGCCGTTTTAAAAGTTCCAGAAGGTATAATTTTCTGGTTCTAACTTGGATGAACTACAACGAAAACATCAGCTTTCAGTTATGTACTAAAATGCTTTACTGTGTTCATAATGAGAGTAAAATACCCTTTTAAAACATCCTCTTCTAGACATAGTTTTTAGTTTCTGGTGATCATGACAATATTTGGTCTGGTTGTTTCTGAACTAATGCCTAAATTTATACTTTGGGGATTCTACCATCATATTCAAGCTAGTGCATATAACCCGCATTCCGCCCTTTAAACTGGCACATAGTGTTGATGAGAATTAATGAGTTTTAATGATAGCCCTACCAGTTTACTGAACTAGTAGGGCTAGAATAGAGATTCAGTAAATTTGGCAAGCTCTGACTAGAAAGCCCTAATTTATAGCAAGAGGCTTGCTTTTTCTTGAGAGTTGAAGCTACACCCAACATTCCCAATGCTACTAAACCCACGATGGAAGCAGGTTCAGGAACTTTGGATACCTGAATAGAACCAGAGTTTTGATCTAGTGTTATTGATGTTCCCGTACCCCTTTGGGGATCTTGCTACGCGCAGCGTCCCGTAGGGAAGGGGCTGACCGATTCAGCTAAAAATCACGAGCGATCGCCTGAGAATAACTGATAAAGTTGAGCTACGCAAAGTTGAAAACAGTGTTATATGCCTGCGTTTCTATTAGAAGTTGGTACAGAAGAACTACCTGCAAGTTTTCTCAGTGATGCTTTAGTGCAATGGCAGGAGCGCATTCCCCAAAGCCTGGAAGCAAACAGCCTTAAGGGCGAAAGTGTCCAGGTGTACGGTACTCCCCGACGGCTGGCGGTAGTGATTAAAGGTCTACCATCCCAGCAACCAGACCGAGAAGAAGAAATTAAAGGGCCCCCCGCCCAAGCCGCCTTTAAAGATGGTCAGCCTACTGCTGCTGCTATCGGCTTCGCCAAAAAGCAAGGTGTGGAACTGGATGCGCTGTTCCTTCGCCCCACTGACAAAGGGGAATTTGTCTTTTTACAAAAAAGAATTCCTGGTCGTCCTGTGGCGGAAATTTTGACAGAACTTATTCCCCAATGGATTTGGGGTTTGGAAGGTAAGCGATTAATGCGTTGGGGAAATGGAGATGCGAGGTTTTCCCGACCAATTCGCTGGCTGGTAGCTTTGTTAGATGATACGGTGCTACCTTTAGAATTAGTGAATGGTTCTAAAACGGTTCAGAGCGATCGCATTTCTCAAGGTCATCGGGTCTTACATCCTGATACTGTGACAATTGCCCAAGCTACTGATTATGTTACCGCTCTCAAGTCTGCATTTGTCAACGTTGACCCAGAAGAACGGGCAAATATTATCAAAGAACAGGTAAAGGCAGTCGCTGAGAAATTAGGCGGATATACGGTAATTTACCCCGATTTGTTAGCAGAAGTAACCAATCTCGTAGAATATCCTTCTACAGTTGTTGGTAAATTTGAACCAGAATTTTTGGAATTACCAACTGAGGTAATTACTGAAGTCATGGTTACTCATCAGCGTTATTTCCCTGTATTCAAGCCAGATAGTTCTGAGCAAGAATTATTGCCCAATTTCATCACTATTTCTAACGCTGATCCTAAAAAATCAGATATTGTTGCTGTCGGGAATGAAAGGGTAATTCGTGCCAGATTAGCTGATGGCAGATTTTTCTACGAAGCTGATTTAACTAAGCCGTTAGAAAGCTTTTTACCCCAGTTAGAAAAAGTCACTTTCCAAGAAGAATTGGGTTCGGTACGTACCAAGGTAGATAGAGTAGTTAAGATTGCCGAGCGAATAAGCACTCAATTAGAATTAGCAGAAAATCAAAGCCAAAAAATCCAACGGGCTGCTTTATTATGTAAAGCAGATTTGGTAAGCCAAATGGTGTATGAATTCCCCGAATTGCAAGGCATTATGGGAGAAAAATATGCATTAGCTAGTGGTGAAAATGCGGAAGTCGCAAAGGCAATTTATCAACATTATTTGCCAACAGGAGCCGGTGATAATTTCCCCGAAACCCTCACAGGTCAAATTGTCGGTTTGGCCGATAGATTAGATACTTTAGTGAGTATCTTTGGTTTAGGTTTAATTCCCTCTGGTTCGTCTGATCCCTTCGCCTTGCGCCGTGCTGCTAATGCTGTAGTTAAAATTATTTGGTTTTATAATTTGCCGATAAATTTAGATGATTTATTAGCGCAAATGGCCACAGACTTTGCAGCGAAATATTACAAAGATCAGGCAGCATTAACCGCAGCATTAGAAGAGTTTTTCTTACAACGCATCCGCACTTTACTACAAGAAGAAAAGCAGATTGATTACGACTTGGTAAATGCAGTTTTGGGAGAAAATGATCCAGAATATACAGAACGGGCGTTAAAGGATTTATTGGATGTACGCGATCGCGCCTCATACTTACAACAAATCCGTAACGACAGTATCTTAGATAACATATACGAAACCGTTAACCGTTCCACGCGATTAGCCGCCCAAGGTGATTTGGATACAAAACAGCTAGAACCGACAAACGTAGTTCGTCAAGAATTATTTCAAAAACCTTCTGAGGCAGCTTTGTATAATGCCTTAATCGAATCAGTACCGCAAACTCAAACAGCACAGCAGACAAGAAATTATCAACTGTTAGTAGCAGCACTAGGAAAAATTGCTCCGACAGTCAGTAACTTCTTTGATGGCCCAGATAGCGTTTTAGTTATGGATTCCGATCCAGAAATTAAGCGTAATCGATTGCACTTACTTGGATTAGTTCGCAATCATGCCCGTGTTTTAGCTGATTTTGGTGCGATCGTCAAAAATCTGTAGCATAGGTCAACAATAAGTTGTGTAATTTTTGCCAATAGACGCTACTATAGGGAGTGCTTAACCAGGGACACTCTGCTGCAATCTATGTCCAGAGCTACTGTAATTGGATTGGGAAAGTCCGGTGTTGCTGCGGCGAGATTGTTGAAACGGGAAGGTTGGGAGGTAGAGCTAAGTGATAGCAACACCTCCGAAACCCTCCTACAACAACAACAAGAACTCGCCCCCGAGCAAATAACCGTAAAACTAGGCCAATCCCTAGAATTGAATGGTGCTAATTTACCACAATTAATAGTTGTTAGTCCTGGCGTGCCTTGGGATATTCCCGTATTAATTAAGGCACGCCAATTAGGTATAGAAACCATTGGGGAAATGGAACTCGCTTGGCGAAATTTGCAATCGCTACCTTGGGTAGGAATTACAGGCACTAACGGCAAAACTACTACCACAGCTTTAATTGCTGCCATTTTTCAAGCAGCAGGCTTAAATGCACCCGCCTGCGGTAATATTGGCTACGCCGCAAGTGAAGTTGCCCTATCTTGGAGGGGGAAAGGAGCAGGGAGCAGGGAGCAGGGAGCAGGGGGAGCAGAAGAAAAATTTAATAACTCCTGTACAGACGCGATTAATCGCGTCTCCTCACTTGATTGGGTGATTGCCGAAGTTAGTAGCTATCAAGTAGAGTCTTCAAGTTCTCTTGCACCCCGTATCGGGGTTTGGACGACTTTCACACCAGATCATCTTAGTCGCCATAAGACTTTAGAGAATTATTACAACATCAAAGCAAAGTTATTGCGTCAGTCCGAGTTGCAAGTGTTCAATGGCGATGATGCCTACTTGAGGCAACAAGGTTTAAGCGCTTGGCCTGATGCCTATTGGACAAGTGTAAAAGGAAAAGATTTCCTGATTAGCGAAAAAGGCTTTTACATCGAAGACGACTGGGTTGTGGAAAAATTGACTGCAACCTCTGCACCAGAACCGATTGTGAAAGTATCTAGTTTGCGAATGGTGGGAGAACATAACCAACAAAATCTCTTGATGGCAGTAGCAACGGCACGATTAGCGGGAATTAATCGTGATGCGATCGCACGTGCTATTGTTGAATTCCCCGGTGTTGCTCATCGTTTGGAGCATATCTGCACTTGGGAAGGTATTGATTTCATTAACGACAGCAAAGCTACTAACTACGATGCTGCCGAAGTTGGTTTAGCATCTGTGAAAAGTCCAGCGATTTTAATTGCTGGTGGAGAAGCTAAAGCAGGTGATGATACTGGCTGGCTAGCACAAATTCAAGCCAAAGCTGCTGCTGTATTATTGATTGGCTCTGCTGCACCCACATTTGCCCAACGTCTCCAAGAGGTGGGGTATTATTCTTACGAAATTGTGGAAACTATGGAAAGGGCAGTTCCTAGAGCGGCGGAATTAGCTAAGGAGTATGAAGCGCCCGTAGTGTTGCTATCTCCGGCTTGTGCGAGTTTCGACCAATACCCGAATTTTGAGGTGCGGGGCGATCGTTTCCGTCAGTTGTGCCTTGCTTGGGCGGAAGCAGAGAAGCTTCAATACAATTCGATTCTTTCATCTTCTCTACCTTAATTCATTCAGTGTGTGACTTGCAGTTACATAGTGAATTCATTATGTAAAATTATTAACAATTTTGGTATTTTATAGCAAATAACTGTATTATACACAGCTGATAATAATAGTGTGCAGCCAGGAGAAATTTATGAAATTCAAAATCGTCACAGCTTGGCAATATACAAAGAAAAATTTTGTTTTCCCAAAAAATATAATATTTTTTGGGTTGGTACTTTTGCTAATTTTAGGTTTTAGTACGGCTGTAAACTTCACACCATTAGCTCAACCTGCCACGGCTCAAGTGGCTGCAATCTGAACCATTATTCCACGTTCTACCGTAACCGCTGAATTTGGTAGAGATAGAGCAGGTAGCGATTACAGATCTTTTACGACCTCATCAGCATTCGCTTCAGTTTGCCAGCAGTCTTGTGTTAATGATAATAGGTGTAGTGCTTATACCTATGTTAGACCAGGAGTACAAGGTGCTAGGGCTGTTTGTTATTTTAAATCTGTAACACCAGCACCAACACCAAATAGCTGCTGTGTATCTGGTGTGAAATTGTAAGTTAAAAGTGCGGTGCGATCGCATGATCACATAGACTTCAATATTCTAGAAGGATTGTTTAGAGCTAATTTAGTGGTTTACTATAATTATGTTTTGCTGTAGTTTGCAACTTCAACCTCATGAGCGATACTTGTAGGTTGAGGAATAGGTAAACCATCTTCTAGCATTCCTTCTAGATGAAATTCAATAGCTTCTGCAATCATCTGCTTGACTTCTTCTAAGGTTTCACCCACAGCTACACAACCGGGTAAATCAGGGACATAAGCGCCGTAACTAGTTTCTCCCTTTTCAATCACAACTGTATAACGCATTAGTCTTCCTCCAATTGAGGTTGTCTCCAGATATTTTTAAGAGTACCAATTGGCACATCTACATTTGGTTTACCAGACACTGTTACAGTACTGGATTTATCTGGATGTTTGAACTGTCGATGACTACCTTTAGTTCTGGCAAGATACCAACCATCAGCTTCTAGTCGTTTGATAACTTCGCGTACTTTCATGCTAACGCTTATCTGTATAGGTGAAATTTATATTACAGATAGAGTGTCTTATTGAGAAAGAAAAGTAAACGACATTGTGTCGTAATTTCGATCCGTCATTTTGTCGTAGGTTTCAGCATTGCTAAGTAGATGGACAAAAACATTTACGTGTAGACCTTTGACATCAGAGTAAACTCTAGTTAGTCATTGGGCATTGGGTATTTATTACGGACTATAGACTATATAGCGCTTCTTAGTTAAGTTCAATAAAGACCTAACCCCCAACCCCTTCCCTACAAGGGAAGGGGAGTAAGTGATCGGGAGCGATCGCCTCATGAATCGAGCAGATCCAAATGAAATGCTAAAGTGAATAATCAAGCTTTTCTAGAGCTACATTCTCTCGCTTACAGATAAAATTTATATATGAACGCTACACAAGAAAAACTAAAAGTTCAGCTTGAACAGGCAATAGTTGCGGCTTTTGGGGCTGACTTCGCTGGAGTAGATCCAATTTTGGTTTCTGCTAGCAATCCTAAATTTGGTGATTATCAGGCGAATGTGGCTTTATCCCTGAGTAAAAAGTTAGGATTGCAACCAAGAGTGATCGCAGGTGCGATCGCCCTGAAACTAGATGTATCCGAAATCTGCGAACCCCCAGAAATCGCTGGGCCAGGATTTATCAATCTGAAACTGAAAACGGCATACCTGGAAGCACAACTGAACGATATTCAAGCTGATCCCCGGTTGGGAGTTCCACCCGCAAAAACACCCAAGCGGGAAATTGTGGATTTTTCTAGTCCGAATATTGCTAAAGAAATGCACGTCGGACACTTGCGTTCTACAATTATTGGTGATGCGATCGCCCGGATTTTAGAATTTCAAGGACATGATGTGCTGCGGTTAAATCATCTGGGTGATTGGGGTACGCAGTTTGGCATGTTAATCGCCTATCTGCGGGAAGTTTACCCAGACGCGCTTACCACCGCTAATGCTTTAAATATTGGTGATTTAGTCTCTTTTTACCGCAAAGCTAAATTGCGGTTTGATGCAGATGCAGATTTTCAAGAAACAGCACGGCAAGAAGTTGTAAGATTACAAGCAGGCGCAGAAGATACACTCCATGCTTGGAAACTGCTGTGTGAACAATCGCGGCGGGAGTTTCAAATAATTTATGACTTGCTAGATGTCCAAGTGATTGAACGCGGGGAATCTTTCTATAACCCTTTACTATCCGGTGTTGTAGAAGATTTAGAAAAATCTGGGTTGCTGGTAGAAAACCAGGGGGCAAAATGCGTTTTCTTGGAAGGGTTTACAAATAGAGAAGGTGAACCTTTACCCTTAATTGTGCAGAAATCAGATGGCGGCTATAACTACGCTACAACAGATTTAGCATCCCTCCGCTACCGGATTCAGCAGGATGAAGCAAAGCGGATAATTTATGTAACAGATTCTGGACAAGGAAACCACTTTGCCCAATTTTTCCAGGTAGCAGGCAAAGCTGGCTGGATTCCCGATGATGTGGAATTAGTGCATGTTCCCTTTGGGTTGGTGTTAGGGGAAGATGGTAAAAGAATCAAAACTCGTTCTGGGGACAGTGTACGGTTGCGGGATTTATTAGATGAAGCGATCGCTCGTGCCAATACTGACCTAAAAAGTAGGTTACAAGAAGAAGAACGTCAAGAAACTGAAGAATTTATTAATGAAGTTGCTAGGGTAGTTGGGATCAGTGCAGTTAAATATGCAGACTTAAGCCAAAACCGCACCAGTAACTACATTTTCAGCTACGACAAAATGCTGGATTTCAAAGGTAATACTGCGCCTTATATGTTGTATGCTTATGCGCGGATTCAGGGAATTAGCCGCAAGGGTAATATTAACTTTAAGGAGTTGGGAAACAATGCTGTTTTGTTGGAGCATGAAACAGAATTAGCGCTGGCCAAATATTTACTTCAACTGGATGAAGTTATTAGTAGTGTAGAGCAAGACTTGCTGCCCAATCGTTTATGTGAATATTTGTACGAACTGAGTAGAAAGTTTAATCAGTTTTATGATCGTAATCAGGGAGTTCAGGTTTTGGAGGCACAGGAACCACAGCGAACATCTCGCTTGATTCTGTGTGATTTGACTGCTAGAACTCTGAAGTTGGGATTATCTTTGTTAGGAATTCAGGTGTTGGAGAGGATGTAATATTTTTTTAACGCATAGGCGCTTCTCTACGAGACGCTACGCGTAGCTTGCTTCCCCGGAGGGGTACGCCTTCCCGCAGGGTAGGTACGCAGAGTAAGAGTTAAGTTAATTTCTTCTTGGTGTCCTTTGCGTCTTCTCTGCGAGACGCTACGCGTTGGCGGAAGCCTCTCGAAGAGAAGGCGGTTCGTTAATCATAATTTTTGGATTTGGAGGCGATCGCAAATGGTACCGACAACATCAAAAAATATAACTTTGGCAGAGTTTCTAATGTTACCAGAAACGAAGCCCGCTAGTGAATACATCGATGGTCAAATTATTCAAAAACCAATGGCACAGGGGAAGCATAGTACAATTCAAGGTGAAATGGTTAGCACTATTAACTTAACGGTGAAGCCCAAGCGAATTGCACGAGCGTATCCAGAACTGCGGTGTACTTTTGGCGGAAGATCAATAGTGCCAGATGTTTCTGTGTTTACTTGGCAAAGAATTCCTCGTGATGAAAATGGCCAAGTTGCCAACGTCTTCAAAGCAGCTCCCAATTGGACTATCGAGATTCTATCGCCTGACCAAAGACAAACGAAAGTTACAAAAAATATTCTGCATTGCCTTAATTATGAAACACAAATGGGTTGGCTGATTGATCCTGAAGAACAAACGGTATTTGTGTACATCCGCAATCAACAGCCAGTCATGTTGGATGAACTAGAAGCTTTACTCCCTGTGCCAGATTTTGCAAGTGAGTTGAGGCTGACAGTAGGAGATTTATTTGGTTGGCTCTTAGAGTAAACCAAATCCTGACGAGTTGAATAAGGAAATACACCAAGTGCAACAGGTTTTATGGGTAGGAATCGGTTGTAAACGGGGAACCTCATGGCAGTTGATTGATGGGGCGATTGAGCAAATATTTCGAGAAAATCAACTTTTTCAAAGTGCGATCGCAGGTCTTGCTACTATTGACACTAAAGCCTCGGAAGTTGGTTTAATAGAACTTTGCAACCTACGCAATCTGCCCCTAAAAACCTTTTCTGCCCAAATCCTTCGCTCTGTCTGTGTCCCCAACCCTGCCACAATTACCGACCACAAAGTAGGTACACCTAGCGTAGCAGAGGCAGCTGCTATTCTTGCAGCTACTCAAACCCCATTGTTGACTGCTTCCCCTTTTACCAGCATAGAAGCATTGGGGGTGAGATTCCTAATTCTTAAACAGATTTTCCAGCTAGAAGGGCAACCAGGAGCAGTGACGCTAGCTGTTGCCCAAGCCTCAAATATGAGTATTACAATTTAACGCAGTGTGCAAGTTTCTCTCAAACCTAACCCCCAGCCCCTTCCCTACCAGGGAAGGGGAGCAAGAATCAAAGCCTCTCTCCGTTTCGGGGAGAGGAATGGAAGTGGGGTTCCAAGAATAAGTTGCACATCGCGTGAGTTATGAGTTAAAATTCCTAACTCCTAACCCATAAATCCTAACTTTTGTTTTCTACCTGTTGCACAGATTCAATGAGCGATCGCACTTGTTCCGTCCCTTCTGAAGGTTCAAAGGACAAGGGAAACTTACCCCGGAGGATCATCCGTAAACCGAGGGGTGCAAGACTGAGTAATCCTTTTAAATCTTTAAAGTAATTACCGACAACTTGTAAACCAAATTGACGTTCATCAATCCAACCACCTTCTTTAACTAAATCCACCAACACTTTTCGGTGACGAATTGAGCGACTATCACTGGCTTGTTTGTGGGTGAGAATTTCTTGTTTAATTTTGGTGATTTGTTCTAATGGTGCAACCTCCATTGGACAAACTGAATCACAGTACAAACAACGGGTGCAACCCCATACGCCTTTAGTACCTTCGTTGTAGCTTGCTAAACGATTTTCGGTGTCGCTATCGCGGGAGTCTGCTACCATGCGGTAAGCTTTGGCAAGGGCATGGGGGCCAACAAAGTTTGGATCAACTTCACGGGCGTTGCATTCAGAGTAACATGCACCACACATAATACAGTTACCAGTTTGATCGAGGCGCGATCGCTCTTGTGGTGTTTGCAAAAACTCTCTTTCTGGTACTTGTCGTGCTGCTGTACTCACATAAGGAGCAACAGCTTCTAGATTATTCCAGAAGCTGCTCATATCTACAACCAAATCTTTAATCACGGGCATATTCCCCAAAGGAGCGATCGTGATTTCGGGAATGGGATTTACTTTACTTTGGGATGATGCTATTTGTTGTAATCTGGCAAGTTCACTGCCAACATTTTCCTTACAAGCTAAAGCCGAACGCCCATTAATTCGCATAGCACAGCTACCACAAATTGTATTACGGCAATTTTTGCGAAACGCCAAAGTTCCATCTTGCTCCCACTTAATATCATTGAGGCAATCCAGAATTGTATTACCTGGTTCTGCCTCTACGAGGTAGGTTTGCACAACAGGGGAGGAATTTTGTTGCTGTCGAATGACCTTAAAAATAACTTCCATGACCACTAACCAAAATTTTAAAATTGCTTCACCAGCCTCAAAAATCATGAGTAAAGGCAGGTAGTTCTGAAAAGTGAGCTATACTTTTTTGCTCTTCATTAAAAGCCTAGTGTTAATAGGCTGACCATGAAAGAGCGACTGATTCTAGTTTAACGATAACCATTCAAAGTTTACTTGTAGCAGCGCTATAGGCAAGAGTTGTGTCAACTTCTCAGAGAAAACGCCAAAAATGTAATCATAGCTTTGCATTGAATTTATCTGTTTAGGAATGTAAAGGAAAGAGCATTTTACCTTCATCTCTGACCTAGCGATCATATCCCAATTAAATGCATGTCAGGTTAGCGACACGTCTTGATGTCAACTTGAGTCAGAGCAACTAACTAGAAAATTCAGCAGAACCTACCGCTTGACGGAATTTTTTGATTATATAGAAGTGTAACTTGGGTATGTTCAATATATAGTAGTGGCAATCAAGCGATAGGGATATGTTAAGAGATTTATTCTTCCCATAGACAGACGTACAAAATTCTCTGACTGCTTTTGAGCAAAAGATAATAAACCGAAGAAAAATCCTCACCACTTTAAAATAAAAGTTATTGTACCGGAAATCCCGGATGCGCGAGACTGTTAGATTTTTGCTTACTCTCAATCAAGAAAATCTTGAATTTAACACATTGGTCAAAACTGCTCGTCTAAATTAGATAAATTTTTATAAAAGGCAGATGGCAATACTCACGCTTGCAATAAAGGGTTAGAAAAATCCTCACTGCTTTTTACAAGCTTTAAGTCCAGGAATTTAAATAAAAATTTACCAGCAACTTTAATTCAAAATTAAACAACTATTTTGCTATTATTAGTCCATGCTAGTATTTAATATAAAATTACGAAGACACAAAACAGAATCAATAGCCGTATCAGCGCGGCTACTACTGCTTTGTTGAATCGTAATGTAGAGACAAGAGAATTCGCGTCTCTACTGGCAGGACAAAAGGGCATAAGCCCATAGGACTCTATTGAAATACTATGCTGTCCTAAGCTTGAGAGGATGAGTAGAAAAAACTCTATCTGCTCATTGGCCAGAGGAGCAAGCACTAAAAGTGGAAAACCTGCATTTTTGGGGATCTACGACTTATTTGGAGTAGAATTAACCCAATTTGTAAAGGTGGCTGAAAGTTACACCGCTACAGTAGCGCCAAAAGAGAAAATAATTTAATTTCTGATGGCGAATAATGGTTAAAAGTGCCGTGAAATCAGCAAAGTTAATTTCTATGGCAACTATGACCTCTAATTGGTTGTGGACAACCATATATAGAAGTGCTTTTGGCTCCTATCGGCAGGAATTGACCCGTTACACTAGAGTCCTAAGTAGCTCTATGCAAATGCTAAAAAGCCAAATGCTGGCATGAGACTACATCGTTTTTCAGTTTGGAGAGAGTAAGGAAAATTTGAGCATAATGACTGAAACTGCAACCGCGCCATTAACCGGAAAAGCACTACTTGCTAAAGTAAAAGAACTTTCCACCTTGCCACGCCGAGAAAGAGCTAAACAGTGCGGGTATTACACTGTTACTAAGAATAACCAGGTTCGTGTCAATCTCACTGATTTTTATGACGCTTTGCTATCGGCTAGAGGGATTCCTCTAAGTCCAGAAGCACCTAAAGATGGTCGTGGTCGTGAACCGACATATCGGGTTAGTGTCCATCAAAATGGTCAGATTGTGATTGGTGCCACATACACCAAAGCAATGGGCTTAAAGGCTGGAGATGAGTTTGAAATTAGGTTGGGATATAAACATATTCACCTGATTCAACTGGGTGAAAGTGACAAAAAACTAACCTCACAAGATATAGACTCCGACGAATCAGACGAAGATTTGGAAGACGAAGAGTAAATTTGCTGATGGTAGGGATAAGTTTCAGGTGATGATAACTTATCCTTACCCCGACAGTAAACTAGTAGCTCTATTTAGAAAATTTTGTCAAAAGTAAAGAATACGATTAGACCCCTTGCAGAAGTCACCAATTTTAGTAGAGTCTTGATTAATCAGCAAGAAATCTATAATGCAAGAAGTCTATCGTGTTTTTTTTGTTTAGTTTGATAACCTACTTTGAGTCTTCTGTCAACGCTTTATTGGCGTTTATGGAAAATGCACCAGCACTAGTTGTAGTGATGGCATTTTTTATTTTCTGGATAGTTTGCTGGTTGCCAGTGGCAACAGTATCAGCAATATTGCTCAATTGGCAACCCCTTAAACCTTTACAACCAGAGCAAAAGATGCCGTTATTGGTGTCACTCTACCTATTAGCTCCCCTAATTCTGTGGGGAATTAGTTGGCTTACCAATAAATCTTTTTCGGATTACGGCTTGATTGGGAATTTTTCAACTCTTGGTTCTTTAGCACTAGGTTTTGCTTTGGGAGTGGTGAGCCTAGCTATTGTATTTAGTGGGCAATTCGGCTTAGGCTGGTGTTTTTTTGAAAAGACGAATTTCAAGTTAGCGCTACCCATCTTGCTACCGATTTTCTTGATAGCGTTATTAGTCGGTGGGATAGAAGAGTTAGTTTTTCGCGGTTTCCTGTTTACTGAATTAGCGCAGGATTATCCAGTTTGGGTAGCAGCAGTAATTTCTAGCTTGATATTTGCCTTGCTACATTTGGTTTGGGAGCAACGCGAAACGGCACCCCAACTCCCTGGATTGTGGCTGATGGGAATGGTGCTGGTGTTAGCACGCTTTGCCTCTAGCAACAATTTGGGTTTAGCTTGGGGATTGCACGCGGGATGGATATGGGCGATCGCTACCATAGACACAGCAGAACTAATTACTTATACAGATAAAGTATCTGATTGGTTCACAGGTAAGAACAAAAAACCCCTCGCTGGCTTGGCGGGAATTATTTGTGTATTGGGAACTGGAGTGATTATCTGGTTTTTCTCTGGATATTTTTGACTTCGCGTCAAGGTGCAATATTTGAGAGGCGAGCTTGCTAACGAAGCTTGCCTTTTAAATAATATCTTGCAAAAACCGACAAGCCATGCATTATTAAGATAGAACTGGAGCAGAAGTCTATGGCATACAGTGATTTTAGTCTCGTTAAAGTCAGAGATGCATTTAGCTTAACTTTGTCAGAGACACGCAATCTGTTTCTGACTGTAGACGGGGTGCAGCCATCTGACTTGCTAAAGCGGTTGCTAGATGAGAACCTAACTTTAGCAACTGCCATTAACAGCGAAAAAGCTCGTTCTGAGTTCTTAATCGCTCCTATTCTGTCTGAGGTGAGGCGACAGTTAAATTATCAGATCAGCTTATTTTCAGGTACAGAGTTCAATATCGATCCTGGTGACATCTCCTACACTGAACCGAAGCGGTTACAGTGTAGGCTTCCAACAGCCCGATGAAGGGTATGAAGGATTTCCTTCGTGGTACTATCGTCCATAGTTCCAACTATGTCTATCTTCCCACTACGGCGTTTTATACTAGGGAAAATGCCCAACCCTAGTCTTTTCAAGTTGACTGCGGCGTTAATATCGCGGTCAACCATTAAAGTATTTTGCTCATCCCAATATTCTCTAATACTGCAATCAGTAAAAATAATTTCATTGCGGTAACTGAGAATCATTGAAGTATATTGTGGCTTCTGTGAAATTGCTACAGTACCAGCAATTGATGCTATGCGCTGTAATATTTCAAAGAATTGTCCAAAAGCACCGTCAGCCCATGATTTATTTAATCCTGATTTGGCAGATTGTCCATTAGGAAGATAGTTTCTATCCTGATCCTGTTTGGTTTTATTACGTCGAGTTAACCCCTTGAGGTTCAAATCTTCGTAGAAAAAATACTTCTTCCCAGTTCTCACAATTTTGTGAGCAGTTTTGTACTGAAAATCTTTACGACTTCTAGCAATTTTCTGATGTTGTTTACCTTCGTGTTTTGCCAACTTACGCCGAGATTTAGATCCTCTCTTGCGTTTATTTCGTTTAATAGAAATGCGGTCTAGCTTGGCTTGATTCTGGCGTAATGGTTTTAAAGAACCTTAGACATCCCCAATTTGGGCAAACGAATATATAGCCAGTTTTTCCGAATTAGTTTTATCCATTCATTGTTAGCTGTTGCAAATGTTATGGTTCTGAAACTTGCCTCAGTTTTGAAGCGTGGTTTTCCAGAACGCTTACCACTAGAATCCCCAATTAGAAAACGCTCAAAAGCTTTATCAACTCGCTTGCAAACATCTTGTAAAACGGTTGAGTCTACACTCTTCAAATCAAGTAGCTCACCCGACCATTGCACAATGCTCAGGTCTTTCTTGATAAGTGGTAGCTGAAGCTTTTGGCTGTAGTAATTAGGTCGGTCTAGTAACTCAGGTAAACTGGTTACAAAGATTGGGCAACTGTTTACGGCATGGCGATTGTTTTCCCACCAAGAGAAGCGCTCACCCAGTTGGCGGTTATACCAGTACCGACAAATTCTTAACCAATGGCTGAGAATTATCCTTTGATTTGATTCCGGCTCTAGTCGGTACTGGTAGGTTACTTTCATCCTATTAACTAAATGGGTGTTATGATTTAAGCCTACACCAATCATACCATAATGTTCTTTATTTTTAATGAAAAATGATTTTGTTTCAAAAGGCAGGTCTGTTAGTGACCTCAAAGCTCACTTAGTTCTGACCACAAAATATAGGCGCAAAGCCTTTACGTTCGAGATGTTGAAACGACTAGAAGACATCTTGGTTGACCTGCTCGAAAAGTGGGATTGCAAGTTAGTGGAGTTTAACCGACATTCCGCACTTCAAGATGTAACACATTGATATTCAAGAAGATTTC
>JAHCSU010000065.1 GCA_023522315.1 Nostoc sp. CCCryo 231-06 | reverse complement strand
AAACAAGTCGCCAAAACTCGTACCGTGCCATTGACCTTTGACTATCAAAAAGATTATCAACTCAGCCCACAAGGTGAACATCTACTGCGACAAACTATTCAAGAATTTGACAATGGTGAATACGAAACTTTTGCCACGATGGACGATTTTAATGAGGCAGTGGCACAGGTGGCTAAGTGAAACGCAAAATCTCGATTGCCAAAAGTTTCAAAAAAGACATAGCAAAACAAGTCATTCACTTAGCCACTGCAGAATGGGCGGAAGTATTGAATTGTTTGGTGCAGAAAAAAGAATTGCCAGAAAAATACCGTGACCATGCGTTAACGGGTAACTTTAAAGGCTATCGAGATTGCCATGTTAAGCCAGACTTAGTACTGGTTTACAAATTGCATGATGATGAAATTGAACTACACCACCTCAAAACACATTCAGAACTATTTGGATGAAATTATAATTATTTAGGTATTTACTTAAATAATTATATAGGTAAATAAGTATTTACTTATGAATTATGATTATAGTAACACGTTAAATCCAAGCAAAGGATTGATATGGCGGATTGTCCATATCGATAATTTACTGTGGATATTTGCCAATGGTCTACACAGTGGCAATAGCCCTATTCAATCGCCTAACTGGCAGCTTTTATCCATTTCTGCAATAAGTTTGGGTTAATGCCATGACCTTGAG
>JAHCSU010000648.1 GCA_023522315.1 Nostoc sp. CCCryo 231-06 | reverse complement strand
GACAACAAAGGTTTCTGATTTTTATCTTGTGAGAGTCATAGAAGAGCGCTACTTAGTAAAGAGTGCTGAGTTAGGAGTTAGGAGTTTGGAGGGAAGAACTTTCTGTTTTCCTCCCCTACTCCCCATTCCCTCATTCCCCAATTTTAAATTGTGTAATTTGCGATCGCTAGCGTTAAAATTTTATTCAAATAATTGGTAAATTTTGCTAGTCGTGTCTACATCTGCAAAAACCTTTCCTATCTGGGCATTTTTCTCGCTGTTAACCAACGGCATCCTAATGTTGGCGGTCATCCTGCTAATTTGGCAACAGCAGAGATTGTCCGCTTTTTTTGGGATAATAACATCCCCAGAGCTAATCAGCCTGAACAACTCACCCGAAGTTGCTACACCTGATTTAGGTCGTCGTCACCAACTCACTTACCAGCAGTGGGTAGACATCCTCACGCAAGAAGCCAAGATAGCCGCAGACCAACGTCCTCCGCATTTAACCATGCTGGTGGGAGATTCTCTGAGTTTGTGGTTTCCGCCTGAGTTATTACCCGAAGGTAAAAATTGGCTCAATCAAGGAATTTCTGGCGAAACCAGCAATGGACTCTTGAAAAGACTGAATATATTTGACCGCACCCAGCCAGAGGTGATTTTTGTGATGATTGGCATTAATGACCTAATTCGAGGGGTGAGCGACAGAGTAATTTTAGATAATCAGCGTCAAATTATCAATTACCTACGAAAGAGGCATCCCACAGCGCAAATTGTTGTCCAATCGATTTTGCCACATGGGGCAGAGGAAGCAACCTGGAAAGGACGAGAGAAACTTCTGGCTGTTGCAAATAGTCGCATTCACGAGTTGAATCAGCAACTGCAAAGTATTTGTACCAAAAAAAGTGTAAAGTATCTCGATTTATATCCTCTGTTTACCAACAAACAAGGTAATCTCCGCCGTGAATTTACTACTGATGGCTTACATTTAAGTCCTGAAGGCTATATAGTTTGGCGTTCTGCATTGCACATTTATAGCGATATCGAATTAAAACCCCAGCGTCAACGTCTTGTGGGGGAAAAAGGGTAAAGGACAAAAAGAAGTAATATCTTTGAAGACAACTCCGTATAAATTGCGTCTTGGCGCGAGAAAATAAGAAATAGTGGTTTAAATAGACAAATCTAATGGATACAAAAGCTTTTAAGCGCAGCCTGCAACATTCAGAAAATTACAATCGCAAGGGCTTTGGTCATCAAGCAGAAGTTGCGACTCAGTTGCAATCTGAGTATCAGAGTAACTTGATTCAAGAAATCCGCGATCGCAATTACATCCTCCAACGTGGTGATGTGACAATCCGACTAGCACAAGCCTTTGGCTTTTGCTGGGGTGTAGAACGCGCTGTGGCAATGGCCTACGAAACCCGCCAGCACTTCCTTACAGAACACATCTGGATTACTAACGAGATTATCCACAACCCTTCTGTAAATCAGCGAATGCAGGAGATGCAAGTAGAATTCATCCCCATTGAAGGAAAGAATAAAGACTTTTCTGTTGTTGGCATTGGGGATGTAGTGATATTACCTGCTTTTGGGGCTAGCGTTCAAGAAATGCAGATCCTTCACGATAAAGGCTGCAAAATTGTTGATACAACTTGCCCTTGGGTATCTAAAGTTTGGAATACAGTAGAAAAGCACAAAAAAATCGATTGTACCTCAATTATTCACGGTAAATATAAGCACGAAGAAACAGTCGCTACTAGTTCTTTTGCTGGTAAGTATTTAATTGTGTTGAATTTGTCAGAAGCAGCTTATGTTGCTGACTATATTATCAATGGTGGGAACCGTGAAGAATTTCTGACAAAATTTGCTAAAGCTTGTTCAGCAGGATTTGACCCTGATCGAGATTTAGAAAGAGTTGGTATTGCTAACCAGACTACAATGCTTAAAGACGAAACCGAGCAAATCGGGAAACTTTTTGAGCGGACTATGTTGCAGAAGTATAACCCCATTGAGTTAAATCAGCATTTCCAAAGCTTCAACACTATCTGTGACGCTACCCAAGAACGGCAAGATGCCATGTTGGAGTTGGTGCAACATAATTTAGATTTGATGGTAGTAATTGGTGGGTTTAATTCATCAAATACTACTCAATTGCAACAAATTGCTTTTGAGCGCGGAATTCCTTCTTATCATATTGATACTGTTGAACGGATTAAATTAGGAGATTCTATAGAACATCGGCAATTAAATGGGCAGTTAATAACTACAAAAAACTGGTTGCCAGATGGAGAAGTTGTTGTGGGAATTACTTCTGGTGCTTCCACGCCAGATAAGGTAGTAGAAGATGTGATTGAGAAAATTTTTGCAATGAAAGCAACAGCAGCGCTGGTTTAACAGTTATCAAGTAAGCAAGTTCGTAGTAAGGACTAAAGTCCTTACTACAAACCTTCAAAACTACCTTAGAGGATGTTTTAAAAGTCCTTTTTGATGTATTGAATACTTTTAGATCCCCCTAAATCCCCCTTAAAAAGGGGGGACTATGATTCCAATTCCCCCCTTTTTAAGGGGGGCTAGGGGGGATCAATAAGTGCCTAAAATCACAGCCAAACACTTTTCAAACATCCTCTTAGACATTGTACTAGTTTTCACTGATAACTATTGACTATTCACTATTTTTAAAATTTGTGAGAAATTCAATAAATGGCTGTTTATGAGCAAATTGGCAAAGGTTATGATTTGACTCGTCGCGCTGACCATGACATCGCTGCCCAATTAGCTAAACACCTCCAAATCAAATCAGATTTATCCTATCTCGATGTGGGATGTGGCACGGGAAATTACACGCTAGCTTTAGCAAAACATGGTGGTCTTTGGAGTGGATTAGACCAGTCAAAAAAGATGATTGATGTTGCTATGAATAAGAGTAATGTTGTAGCTTGGCAAGTTGCAGAAGCTGAGGCTTTACCTTATGCTGATGGCGCTTTTTCCGGTGTGCTATGCACGCTGGCGATACATCATTTTGCTACACTAACTCCTGCTTTTCGAGAGATTTACCGTGTCTTGGCGGCTGGTCGTTTTGTATTGTTTACTGCCACCCCGGAGCAAATGAGCAAATATTGGTTAGTCGAATATTTTCCAGAGGCTATACATAAATCTGCTGAACACATGCCAAGTTTAGAAAAGGTTAAATCTGCTCTCAATGATGTATGTTTTAATTCAGTCAATATTGAACTTTATTCTATTTCATAAAGCTTGCAAGACCTATTTTTATATAGTGGAAAATATTGTCATGAAATATATTTAGATGAAAATGTCCGGTCTGGAATTTCTACATTTTCTTTGCTAGTTTCGGCAGATGAAATCGCAACAGGATGTCAAAGGCTAGCAGCAGATATTAATACAGGACGCATCACCGAGATTGTCAATAAGTATGAAAATAATCAAGGAGATTACTTGTTTGTAATTGCCGATAAAGTAGCAACATCAACTAAAGGGTGAAAATCAGAGGTTGTTAAGGATTTCATCTAACGGTTTCACCCGATTAGCTTCAAATCTTAGTTATTAATCATGAATTAGCATGACACAGAAATGGCTTTCTATCGTCGGCATTGGGGAAGATGGATTACAGGGGTTAAGCGCGATCGCTCGTTCTCTAGTGGATCAAGCTAAAGTAATTGTGGGAGGCGATCGCCATTTAGCAATGCTCCCTACAGATGACCAACGTGAGAAACTAGTCTGGACATCCCCGATTAGCGCTTCTGTAGATGAAATCATTCAGCGTCGCGGTGAGTCAATCTGCGTACTTGCAAGTGGCGATCCTATGTGTTACGGCATTGGTGTTACCTTGATGCGGCGAATTCCCGTCTCTGAAATGACGATTATCCCCGCACCTTCAGCCTTCAGTCTCGCCTGTGCCAGGGTTGGGTGGTCTTTAACTGAGGTAGAAACTTTGAGTTTGAATGGTCGTCCATCGTCTCTGCTTCAGTCTTATATTTATCCAAAAGCGCGGCTGTTGATTTTGAGTGAGGGGAAGGACACACCCGCCATTGTTGCTGAAATTTTGACAAATCGCGGCTATGGTGGCAGTAAAATTACCGTATTGGAGCGTATGGGCGGCGGTCATGAAAGAATTGTCCAGGGTATGGCTGCATCCTGGAGTGAAACTGAAGTTGCGGCTTTGAATGCGATCGCAGTTTATTGTATTGCTGATGCTGGGGTTATCCCTTTACCAAGATTACCAGGATTACCAGATAATGCCTACCACCATGATGGACAATTAACTAAACGTGAAGTTAGGGCAATCACCCTAGCAGCGTTGGCTCCCACACCGGGAGAATTATTGTGGGATGTTGGCGCGGGTTGCGGTTCAATTTCTATCGAATGGATGCGGAGTAATGCTCGGTGTCGAGCGATCGCGATCGAACAAAACTCATCTAGACTACTATATATTGCTGATAATGCTGCCACTCTCGGTACTCCAAATCTGCAAATTATTGAAGGTAAAGTACCCGATGCTTTAAAAGACTTGCCAGCACCAGATGCGATTTTTATTGGTGGTGGGGTAACAGCAACGGGACTTTTTGATGTTTGTTGGGAAGCATTGCGGCCGGGTGGACGTTTGGTGGCAAATGTCGTGACGGTAGAGGGTGAGCAAACTTTATTTCAATGGCATGAACGAGTCGGTGGCGATTTAACTCGTATTGCAATTCAACGGGCGGAACCTATTGGTAAATTTTTGGGCTGGCGAGCAATGGCGGGTGTGACGCAATGGGTAGTTGTAAAGTCTGAAAAACTGAAAAAGTAGTGCAGACTATAAACTCCTGGTTCGAGGTGGTTGGCATAGGGGATAATGCGTAGGCGTAGCCCGGCGCAGGCATCGCTTTTTATTGATGTTGCAGAAGTGCGATCCCCTGTCTTTCAACTACCCTGTTTATCTATAAGTGAACTACCCCGCCGTAAGACGGACGGGGCTTCCCAATTCATCGGGAATAG
>JAHCSU010000647.1 GCA_023522315.1 Nostoc sp. CCCryo 231-06 | reverse complement strand
CCGTTTGGGTGCATTTCGGATCATGGTAATCGGACTAATTTTGATGGTACTGATGATTTGGCGTCCTCAAGGTATTCTAGGGAAAAAGGAGGAACTTACTCTTGGTAAATAACCAGTCACCGCCACTTCCCCTTTTGGTAGCCACTGGACTTTCTAAAAGCTTTGGTGGTATCAAAGCAGTTAATGAAGCAAAAATCGAAGTTGCTAAAGGCAGCATTACGGGTTTAATTGGCCCCAACGGTGCTGGTAAAACTACTTTATTTAACTTACTTTCAAACTTCATTCGCCCAGATAAAGGACGAGTAATTTTTGACGGCGAACCGATTCACAGCTTGCAACCATATCAAATCGCCCAGCAGGGAGTAATCCGCACTTTTCAGGTTGCACGGACTCTCTCGCGGTTGTCGGTGTTAGAAAATATGCTGCTGGCGGCGCAAAAACAAACTGGTGAAAATTTTTGGCAGGTGCAGTTGCAACCGCACCTTGTCGCTAAGGAAGAAAAGCAACTCGAAGAGCGGGCAATGTTCCTATTAGAATCAGTGGGTTTGGCAAAAAAAGCACAGGATTATGCTGGTGGCTTGTCTGGTGGACAACGCAAGCTGCTGGAAATGGGACGAGCGTTGATGACTAATCCCAAGTTAATTTTGTTGGATGAACCGGCTGCTGGTGTGAATCCGAAACTGATTGATGATATTTGCGATCGCATTATCACTTGGAACCGCCAAGATGGGATGACCTTTCTGATTATTGAACACAATATGGATGTGATTATGTCATTGTGCGATCGCGTTTGGGTACTTGCCGAAGGGCAGAATTTGGCTGATGGTACACCCGCAGAAATTCAAACTAATCCCAAAGTTTTAGAAGCTTATTTGGGCAAATAAACTCATACTCATGTTAAATGCCCAAATAATCTTGGGTAAAAGGCAAATTAGTATATGCCCAAGAAAATTAGAGAACTGAAAAGTTTATTACTGCGATCGGGCTTTACCTATAAACCGGCAAAGGGAAGTCATAGCAAATGGATACATCCAAAATTATCTAAAGCTATTATCATTGCTGGTAAAGATGGTAGTGACGCTAAACTATATTTAGAAAAGCAGGTTAATGAAGCAATAGAAGAATTAAATAACATAGAAGCAGAGGAAACGGAGGAACCAGAAGCATGAAATATACAATATTAATTCAATGGTCAAATGAAGATGAATGTTATGTAGTTTCATTACCTGATTTCCCGGATGTTATGCAGCCTTGTACTCATGGAGACACTTATGAGGAGGCTTTGAAAAATGCTCAGGAAGTTTTAGAAATGTTAATCGAATCTTACTTAGAAGATGGTCAGCCTTTACCAGATCCACAAACATTAGGTAAGTCTTTAAAAGTGGCTTGAATACAATATGGATGTGATTATGTCCTTGTGCGATCGCTTTTGTGGAAAGTTGCCTTTCCGAACGAAGAGCTTAAGCATGAAGAATCTCCGTAATGAATTTTGCATAAACAAATCAAACTTACCTGTCGTGTTTGCCACAGGTTTTGTTTTCAGGCGATCGCTCTTGATTCTGACTTCTGAATTCTTCTTCAATCTTCGTTATTTTCTGCGAAATTAACTTGTTCGTAAAGGTCGCGCAATTCAATTTGAAAATCAACCGTTTGTAGTGATAAAATTGCAGATTCATCTTGAAGTTCAGTAAATGACCATTGACTTTCCGCAGTTTTTACATACTGCATCACATGATATTGATATTGGTCAATTAAAATGTATTCCTTGAATTCGGGAATAGAGCGATAATAAAGAAACTTATCGCCTTGGTCATAATTTTTAGTCGATTTAGATAAAACTTCAGCAATTAATATCGGGTTCATAACCGTTGTTGGGCTGGTTCCTGTATAAATAGGTTGTCCCTCAATTACCATCACATCGGGATACGTATGCTGCCGATAACGGGGTATCCACAAACGCACATCACCAATATAAACATCATAATTTTTACGCCTTAAAGCAATTTTTAAAGATGCAGCTAAATTCAGAGTAATTTTATTATGATTTGTAGTGCCACCCGTCATCGCTACAATTTCTCCATCACGGTATTCGCTTTTATATTCTGCCTTTTCTTCAATTTCTAAATACTCTTCAGGTGTGTAATAGAATTTTTGTGTCTCTAACTGCATAAAGATACAACCTATGATTGTGCGGCTAAAATTTTTTGATTACATTACCATTTTAATGTCCTGTCTGAAGTTAGTCGGCTACAAGTTTTATGTTTGGTGGGGAACGGCTTGGGGCTTAAGTTTGAGATACAGTCGCACACAGCCTCAAATCTTCGGAAATTTGGCTGGTGTTAAAATCGAATTTAATATTGTAGTTGATTGATGATATTTGCGATCGCATTATCACTTGGAATAGTCCTAAACTATGAGAAATCCCAAGAGTGGAGGCATAGCACTATGGTAATCACTCCTAATACCGCATCTGAGGTCATCTACCCCGAAAGCGACGGACAACCAATGGCGGATAATACCAAGCAATTTCGCTGGATAGTAACTATTAAAGAAAATTTAGAAATTTTATTTGCATCGCAATCAGATGTATTCATCGCTGGAGATTTACTTTGGTATCCAGTTGAAGGCAATCCTAACATCAAAAAAGCACCTGATGCTCTGGTGGTGTTTGGTAGACCCAAGGGAGATAGAGGTTCTTACAAGCAATGGCAAGAAGAAAACATTCCGCCACAGGTGGTATTTGAAATATTATCTCCTGGTAATACAACTAAAGAGATGGCAAATAAACTCCTGTTTTATCAACGCTATGGAGTTGAAGAATATTATATTTACGACCCTGACCAAAATGAATTAACAGGGTTTGTACGCTCAGAAGATTGGTTGCAAGGAATTAACCAGATTCATGGGTGGATAAGTCCCCGTTTGGGAATCCGCTTTGAAGTCACCCCACAAACTCTAGAAATATATCGCCTTGATGGATATAAATTTCTTACATCCGTTGAGCTTGACCAAATACGTATACAAGAACGTCAAGCCAAAGAAATAGCTCTCCAACAACTAGAGGAAGAACGCCAACGATATCAAGATTTATTGACACGACTACAAGAACGGGGAATTGACCCAGAACAACTTTTGTAAGCGAACCCCAGCCCTAAAGGCTTGTCATTTCCCAGATTTTTGTCACAGTCTAAATTATCGTGCTTACCGACATCCCGCCCTGCACTGAAGTGCAAGGCTGATAGCCCAAGTCCAGTCAAGTGGACTAAAATCAATTACTCAGTCCGCTTTAGAGGACTTTCGCTATTAGCCTTGGAATTCTATTCCGAGGCTAATAGCAACGAAGCGGAGATTGTCAGATATCGGTAACTACAAGGTCTGAAGCCAGGGATTTTAGACCATCGAAAATCGGTGAAAATCGAAAAACTCAGATCCCCGACTTCTTAAAGAAGTCGGGGATCTTGCTTGTTGTTAAATTTAACTAAACTGTTCCTCTGCATCGAGGTTAAATAACATTTGCAGAGTTTGCATACAGCGCCGTCTGGCTTCCACATCTTGCTGCGATCGCAACTGTACCATCGGGTCATGTAAAATTTTGTTGACAATTCCCCGTGTTAATGCTTCAATCACTTCTTGATGTTTTTCAGCGAATTCCGAACCCAATCTCGACAAAGCTTTTTCTAACTCTTGTTCGCGGATAGTTTCGACTTTGTTTCGCAGACAGCTAATAGTAGTCACAGTTTCCAGACTGCGCCACCAAATATCAAAAGCTTCCACTTCTTCCTCTAACAGTTTTTCGGCTTCTTGTGCAATCTTCCGACGGCTTTCGTAGTTTTGCGCTACTACTGCCTTCAAATCATCCACATTAAACGCCTGCACATTTTCTAATTCATTTACATCCGCATGAACATTACGCGGCACAGAAATATCAAATAACATCAGAGAGCGCTGAACTTCTAACACCATTTCCAACTTGGCACGATCAAGTATTGGCTCTGTTGCCGAAGTACTGGTAAACACCAAATCACTATCGGCAATTACGTTCATCATTTCCGATAGTGGATGAATATTGATCGGTTGCTGAGGGAACTGCTTTGCTAATTCTTGGGCGCGATCGCGGGAGCGATTTACAATACTAATTTGCACAGCACCTTTAGAAATTAAGTGTTGCACCAGCAGGCGCGACATTTTACCAGCACCCAAAATTACCACTCGGCAAGCTGCTAAATTTGCTACTTTTATCTGCGCTAACTCTACAGCTGCCGAACTAATAGAGACAGCACCAGTACCAATACTAGTTTCAGTCCGAACCCGCTTACCAGCTGTCAGCGCTTGTTTAAATAATCGATTCAAAATGGTTTTTATACCGTTATATTGCTGTCCCAGTTTGTGAGTAGTCTTCACCTGAGCCAGAATTTGACCTTCTCCGAGTACCAGACTATCTAAACCACCTGCTACCCGCATGATATGCATCACAGCATCATCATGTAGCAACATAAACAAATGCTGTCGCAGAGAAAGCACGGGTAATTTACTGTATTCCGCAAGAAACTGAGTTATTTCTCGGATACCTTGGTCTGCTTCACTGGTAACAATGTAAATTTCCAGGCGGTTACAAGTGCTAAGAATTGCAACTTCATCAATATGGGGATAGCTGGCCAGTTGAGCGATCGCACTTTCAATTTGTGGTTCTGGAATGCTCAGTTTTTCCCGGACTTCTACAGGGGCTGTTTTATGGCTTAACCCCACCACTGCTATATTCATTTGCTAAATCGTAGTTACTAGTTGGTAGTTGAAAAAAGGGCATTGAGTGAGAATAGGAAATGGGGAATTTTTGTTTATTGGTTGATAGTTTTTCCAGCCAATAAACAATAACTAATCACTAAATACTAACTACTAACTAGTGTAACGAGGAAGCATTTGGGTGACTATTTTTCCATTTTATAGAAAGATTTATTTCCAAATGCTTTACCCCTACTTTTGCCATTCCCCATTCCCTAAAAATTAGTTCAATTGGAGAGTCTTAGGTTCACCAAACATGTGAATTGTATCAACAAATCGAGCAGTTTTTGACTGGTTAGAAATTACCAAGCTTTGAGTTCTTGCTCCACCGTTGAAGAAACGTACACCATTCATCAGATTACCACTGGTAATGCCGCAAGCAGCGAACAGAACAGTTTTACCAGATGCTAGTTCATGAGCATCATAGACCTTATCGGGGTCATTGATATTCATAGAGGTTAAGCGATCGATATTGGCTTCTCTGCTTTCTCCAATCAGACCAGTTTTTACTACTGCTGGATCGTAAATCAGTTGACCTTGGAAGTGTCCACCCAAAGCACGCATTGCAGCTGCCGAGATTACACCTTCAGGAGCCGCACCGATACCCATCAGAGCGTGGATATTAGTTCCAGCAAAACCGCAGCTGATGGCTGCACCCACATCACCGTCTGAAATTAGGGCGACTCTCGCTCCAGCCTCACGGATTTCTTTAATTAAATCGTTGTGGCGTTCGCGCTTCATGACCACGATCACGAGTTCTTCAATAGAGCGCTCTAGACACTCAGCGAGAATCTTGAGGTTTTCTGTTGCTGACTTGTTGATGTCTACCTTGCCCTTAGCTGCGGGAGGTGCTGCTAACTTCTTCATGTAAAAGTCAGGAGCAGCAAATAATCCTCCCTTTTCAGAAATTGCCAACACAGCCATCGAACCAGGTTGTCCATAAGCTACCAAGTTCGTACCTTCACAGGGGTCAACGGCGATGTCAATTTCAATTAATTCATCAGGGTTACAGAGAGCTTCGGCATTTGGTTGGGTACAGATACCAACTTCTTCCCCGATGTATAACATCGGCGCGTCGTCGCGTTCGCCTTCCCCAATCACAATGCGACCCCGCATGTGGATTTTATTCATCCGCTCCCGCATAGCTTCCACAGCTACCTGGTCAGCGATGTTTTTTTCGCCTTTACCCATCCACTTCGAGGAAGCGATCGCGGCTTGCTCTACTACTTCAATAATCTCTAACCCAAGTGTATTTTCCACAGAGTCTACCCTCTCAGCTGCTTGAATTTCCGTCGTTTCATCTGGCTATTTCAGTTTTCAAGTCTACCAAAGGGCGGATACACCTGGAAGAAAGTTAAGTTTTACTGCTAACTCGTTAAAAAAGTGCCAGTTGACACATCCTCATTTTTTACTCCTAACTACTCCAGTATAAAGCGTGTTCAAAAGGAACTAAGTTTTGAACTAGCACAAATAGGTAGCAGTGTATATCTAGAACATTACTTTTATTCAGTGTTTATCTTTATGTATAAAATAATAAATAAAAAAGCTCGTGAATTCACTAAAAACTCAAAAACGAGGCGCAGAGTAAAAAGCTAGTCAAATTAAGAGGTTAATCGTGTTTATCGACTACATCACACTCATGTTGATCAATATGGTAGCTGGGCTATTTCTACTGGCTGACTATGTGTATCGTGGTATAGATAGTTCTAATCAAAGACAGTGGATTCCCGGTTTTGGAATTACAGGTGCGATCGCCTTAACAACTGGTTTACACATGAGCTTCACCTGGCCAGTCATGGGTAGCTTTAACATTGCCTTCGGTGAGACAAGTGTCTTATTTGGAATCTTGTTTGTAGCAGCTGCGGTTTCTCTTGCTCAAGGCTGGGATTTATTGACAATAGCAGTTTATGGCTTCTTTGCTGGCGTAGTTGCGATCGTAGTGGGTATCCGCATCATCAACTTGAATATGACAAAGCAACCGCTTTTATCAGGAATCGGCTTTATTTTAACTGGATTAGGTGGTATTTTTGCAGCGCCAACCCTCTATTGGAAAACCAATCGAACTTGGCGGCTAATTGGTGTATTAGTGCTGATAGTAGCCGCTCTAATTTGGGCATTGACTGGATATTTGTCTTACTGGAATCATTTAGAGGGTTTCCAAAAGTGGGTTCCAGCCCCAATGCGGTAATCAATGCCAGCAATGATCTAGGCTAGAGAAATAGTTAAAACCTTGCTTAATAAAATATGCTGGACTTTCTTAATCCCCTTTTAAATCGCCATCCAGAGCGAGTCAAAGCCAACGTCGAACTTTACACATGGCAAACTTGTCCTTACTGCATTCGTGCCAAAATACTACTGTGGTGGAAAGGTGTAAATTTTACCGAATATAAAATCGACGGCGACGAAGCAGCCAGAGCTAAAATGGCAGAACGCGCTAACGGCCGCCGTAGTGTACCGCAAATTTTTATCAATAACCAGCACATTGGTGGCTGCGATGACCTCTATCAACTAGACACACAAAGTCAACTCGATCCCCTTTTAGCCCAAGCCGCTATTTAGCTTCAGATTTATAATCCTTGTCATTAACCCCATTTTTGTAACAGTTAAAGTATTCCAGTGACGCACATCCCGCCTATAACTTAAGTTATAGGCTAATAGCTAAAGTCCACTCAAAGCCTACGGTGTACACACAAGTTATCTGATTACCCAAAAGTCCTTCAAAACCTCAAATAGTCCTATCGGACATCCCTCTCCTTACTAAGGAGAGGGACAGGTTTTACGTAGTAAAACCAGAGTGAGGTATCTCAGGGGTTATGATATTGATAAGTATATGCTAACTAAATACACAGAATATATTATACATAGACAATGGATGAGTTCTGCCTTAGAATTAGCAAAAGCAGCAGGTGATGCAGGTGAAGTCCCTGTAGGTGCTGTTATCATTGATTCAACAGGCAAATTGCTAGCACAAGGAGAAAACAGAAAAGAGCGCGACAAAGACCCTACCGCTCATGCGGAAATTCTCGCACTTAAGAGAGCTGCAACAACTTTACAAAATTGGCATCTTAATGAATGCACCCTCTACGTAACTCTTGAACCTTGCCCGATGTGTGCAGGTGCGATCGTCCAAGCGCGTCTAGGACTACTTGTGTATGGAGTAGACGATACCAAAACTGGCGCAATTCGTACAGTTATTAACATACCCGATAGCGCTGCTTCTAATCACCGCTTACAGGTAATAGGAGGCGTTCTAGAGTCAGCTTGTCGTGAACAATTACAAGCTTGGTTTGCTACTAGGCGGCGTAGTGTAAACTAACGGACAGAGGTAAAACTGTCCATCTAGTACCAGACAAGTCACGCAAGAGAACCTACGGTGTAACTAATCAGACTTTTCGTTAAATTTTACCCGTCAATCAGCTGCATCCGTCATCATGGAATTTTACTCTTCATCCGATACCTGCCAGCAGACACCAGCAAATCATCAGGTAGCTGATACTACCTCAAGGGTTTCTCCTTGGTTAAGTCCCCTGGCATATTTATTAGGGCGTCAGTGCCTATTACCATTATTCTTTGGGCAAATTAGCATAACCGGACAAAAAAATATCCCTACAACTGGGCCTGTGATCTTCGCGCCTACTCATCGGGCGCGTTGGGATGCATTGCTCGTACCCTACGCTACCGTTGATTGTCGCAGAGAACAAGACCTGCGGTTTATGGTGACTATCGATGAATGCCAAGGTTTGCAAGGCTGGTTTGTCCAACGTTTGGGGGGGTTTCCTGTAAATTCTAAGCATCCGTCAATCCGCACGCTGCGACATGGAGTTGAGCTACTTCAGCAGCAAAAAACCCTGGTTATCTTTCCAGAAGGTAATATTTTTCGTGATGGACAAGTTCACCAGTTGAAGCCGGGAATTGCTCGTCTTGCTTTGAGTGCTGAATCTAGTCATTCGGGGCTGGGAGTGAAAATTATACCTATAGGCATCAATTACAGCCAACCTCACCCAAATTGGGGTACAGATGTGAGTATTGACATTGGCTCCCCAATTAGAGTCAAGGATTACATGAGTGGCTGTATAAAACAAGATGCTAAAAGCATCACAGTTGATTTAGCAAAGGCACTGCAACAGTTAAGCCATCAAGAAACAAAAATTACTAATCGTGCATTTGCAGAAATTACTAATTCTTGATATCGTCAAACGTCAAATGTCCCAAGACTGGCTCTTACCCATTGAGTATTAACCGTGCATGATTAAGAAACTGGACGTTTTCAAGGTTTGACACTGATTGCTTGCTATATTTATCCTGAGTACGTCACAAAACATTAGGGCTTGTTTGCAACCTTTGAGGATGTATACATATAGAGTACCCGCTTTTAATGGGGTATTTAGCCAAATTGGCATTTTTTTGAGTCAATAGCTAATAATTGTCTCGAAACAACTGAATTAGTTGATGATAAATATTCTTACTATTTGGTCAAATAGTTAAATGAAAGTCTTGAGATTTTCCATAATTTTGTAACCATGACTGGTAAAACAAAATTTTGGGAAGCGCAGTCTGGGGACATCGCCATGTTTAAATGGTTTGGTGCGATCGCGTTTCACGCCCGATGGAAGCGATCGCAAATACTTCAAGCAGCGTGGGAAGATTCTCGTGCCGAATATCTCACTTAACCTGAGATAATTATTGCACAGGAAAGTCGGTAGCGGGACGGATGGTGAAGCAGTCTAAAACTTTTTCTCAAATCAACTCTTCATCACGGCGTTGTCAAACTACTCCCAAGCTGCTTGCTGGTAAACCGATGATTAAAAGATCAGAGGAATTAACGCGATCGCTCATAACAACGATTTTAGTTAATTAGTATACAGGGCATGGGAACTCTATTAAACCGATTTTCAGTCTAAATCAGAGAAACTTAGAATACGGCTTTGCTTTGTCCAAGACCAAAACAGAGTTAAGATACCCGAAGTTTCCATAACTTTTCTGTATAGTTGTTGCACTACTTGACCCCATGAACACTGCTGTCGCTGTTACCTTGATGCGCCGTACTCTTTTATCAGTCATAGCAGTCCTCAGCCTGCTATCACCTGTGAATGCTCAGGTATCACAGTTACCAGGCACTACTAGCCCACAACCGATTGACCCCAACGATCCCAATAACCTCCGCCCCATAACCCAAAGTAACAGCCTTTTGAGCATTGAAGGTGGCGATCGCTTACTGAAAGAGGCAGAACAAGCCGTTTCTGCTCAAAACTACCCCTTAGCTGCCAAGAAACTGCAAGAAGCACGTCAGGTTTATAATCAGCTATCAAATTTTTATGAAGAGTTAAATTCTAGCTTTTCGGGAATTGACAATAGAGTTTCTGATTCTCAGCGTCAAAAAGCTCTATTAACAGCCCAAAAGCGCGATGAAGCCACCTTTCAGCTAGCATTGGTACATCGGGCACAAAATCAGCCAGAATTAGCTGTACCATTGTTAATTCAAATAATTAAGAGTCAAAACCCGACGCGGGATTTAGGCAAGAAAGCCTATAAACAGTTATTTGAATTGGGTTTTGTTGATTCTCCCTATCCTAGAGAAGGTGGTGCTTCATCTTCCTCATCCCCAAAAAAATAAGTTTTTCCCCTCCTCCGGCATTTCCACCTCTCCCTGAGCAGCAGCTTAAAACGTCCCAGTGCTAGGATAGGATTATCTGCCGTACCATTGAGCCAGCGTCCTCAAAAATCCATCTCAGAGGTGCGTTTATTTCTAGCCTTGCCAAAACCTGAACTTGGCACAGGCATTGCTCCATATCTGTTAATAATAGAAAAGTAAGTTTTTTCAGGAATAGCGATGATTAGTCCGCAGCAGGTTGAGGCAATGATCAAGGCGGAACTGCCAGACGCCCAGGTTCAGGTGCAAGACTTGACTGGTGGCGGTGACCACTATCAGGTAACAGTAGTTTCATCGCACTTTGCAGGTAAGGGACTAGTGCAACAGCACCAGTTAGTTTATGGTGCTTTGGGGCAAGCTATGTCAACTGAAGCAATTCATGCCTTGGCAGTAAAAACATATACTCCTGAATCTTGGCAAGCAACAGCAGCTTCGTAAACATAGAGTTAGGAATTAGGAGTTAGGAGTTATGAATTTTTAACTTCTCACTCGTCATCGTTGAATGTAACATAGGAAACACAAATACCATGACGCCAGAACTCAAAGAGAAAATTGATAACTTGCTACAACAGAACAAGATTATGGTTTTCATGAAGGGAAACAAGTTAATGCCCCAATGTGGTTTCTCCAACAACGTTGTGCAGATTCTCAATACCTTGGGTGTTCCCTTCGAGACAATTGACGTTCTATCAGACTCTGAAATCCGCCAGGGAATTAAGGAATACTCTAACTGGCCGACAATTCCCCAAGTGTATATCGATGGTGAATTTCTTGGCGGTTCTGACATTTTGATTGAACTGTACCAAAAAGGTGAATTGCAAGAAAGGGTAGAAGTAGCACTAGCCTCGTCGTAATATTTATTTACGCAAACCAGAGGGTATACTGCTAAATTTGCGCTTCGCAATCAAAGTAATTTGCCATTTTTAATATCCTTGAAAGGTCAGAGAAATAGTATCTCCCCTTTCAAGGGTTTTTTATGGGTTTATGAAAAAAATACTTGACCTGTGTTGAAATTGATTTCATAGCCAACAATCCCCTCAGTCGCATTGGCAAGACCAATATAGGGCTGAGGGGATGCGTTTTATCAATACAATATCTCCAAAATCTCACACCACGGCAGCAGTTGACCTATACAGATAATATGCTATGATCATCTGCGGTAACTAACGGTTACTACTCAACGACTAGGTAAATAGTACTTAGTAGTAATCGTGTTGTGGCTGTGGTTGCGGCACTGCAAAATTTGATCCATCGTACAAGTAGCGGCTGGCTTCCTCTTCTAAGCGATGAATCAGAAAAGGTTCAAGAATGTTGCCATGTCTTAGTGCGGCTAGATATCCATCCAAATACATCCGCATATCATCCGTGCGATAACCACGATTCCATAACTCGACGAAGGCGTCGGTGAGTCTTTGGTAATAGCGGATACTTTGTGTGTCTTGGAGCATAACTGCTGTATTAAACTCTTTGGAATGAGAATTGTAAATGATTTACGCTCAAATGTGAACTGTAATTTCACTTTGGCATTAACTCAAAGTCAACACATCTACTTTGGGCAGTACCCTCCTAGCAGTTACAAGCTACTTTAATCCTATTCCAGAAAACATCGATTCTAGTTATCTGCTAAGTTATTTTTATGATTTTCGTACTCAACAGCCCAATTGTATCGGTGATATATTCGTGGGTGTAGGAACTAATTTCTGCAAGATAGAATCCACTTTTATTATCAGGCTACAAAACTGCTGTGTTAATAGCTAGCTGCTTAGGCTATAGTTTTTGGCAAATGATATCCATCTAAAAGCAGAATGTTAAGCTAGAAGAACTTTTCATAAGTTTAGCAAATCTTTCGATAAATTTAATAAAAATTTAAGAATATTTCTAATTGCCTTTGGCAAGGCATAAATTCAAAGATATTGCCACTCTTGTTATGAGGAAATGTAAAGGTAATAGCTATTGAAGTAACAAAGGCTACAAAACCTTAGAGATGAGCTTGTTACTTTGAAAGTCATCGACGCTAAGGGGTCTTGCCACTGTGGGTTCGGTTTGTATAGAAATCATTGAGGGGAATCCCCATCTAAGGTCGTTGCTGGGTTGGCACTTGCAACAACTGGAATACCGTGTGCATCAAGCTGCCAGCATTTATCAAGCAAGGGAAGTATTTTTAAGCCATCAACCAACACTGGTAGTTTTGGATGCAGACCTCCCTGATGGTGATGGGATTGAGTTTTGTCGTTGGTTGCATCGTCAGCAGCAGCCTCTAATCTTAATGCTATCTGCCCGTAATACTGAAGGTGATATCGTCGCAGGTTTAAAGGCGGGTGCAGATGATTATCTGAGCAAACCTTTTGGGATGCAAGAGTTTTTAGCACGAGTAGAGGCACTGATTCGCCGGAAGCGCACACCTACTGCACCAGCTTATTTGGATTATGGCACTTTGCAAATCGATTTAGTTCAGCGCCGTGTCCGCTTCCAGGGGGAGTTCATTGACTTAACACCCCAAGAATTCAGTTTGCTGTACGTTTTAGCACAAGCTGGGGGAGTGCCTCTGAGTAGGTCAGAATTGCTGCGCCGTGCTTGGCCTGACGCTATCGATAACCCTCGTACCATTGATACTCATGTTTTATCGCTGCGGAAAAAGGTTGAACTTGATCCTCGCCAACCCAATTTGATTCAAACTATCCGTAATGTAGGATACCGCTTTAACATGGAAATTTTGAATACCAATATTTCACAATCACAAACAACAAAGTTAGCTAGAGAGAGATTTAATAATCAACGTTCTACCCTTAGTAGTAGTCAAGTTTGAATTGGGCATTGGGCATTGGGCATTGGGCATTGGGCATTGGGCATTGGGCA
>JAHCSU010000646.1 GCA_023522315.1 Nostoc sp. CCCryo 231-06 | reverse complement strand
TCTGAGCCAGCGATCTATTGCTTCTAACCTTCGTAATTGATTTTGATTAAGCATTGTTCTCTCAAGAGGTAGTTCGTTGATTGCTTCTAAATTGCGTAAATTGATATACATCGTTTAAGCCTTTTTAGTCTGTGTCTGTACGGGTTCGCTCGTGGCGTTGTTTGACATAATTTGCAAGAGCAAATAGTTAACCACTTCACCAGCATCATCAACACCCAATTCTTTAGCCTTTGCATTAATAAATGGCTGCAATGGCTGTCTAATACTGACTCGCATTGATAAATAACTCCTGATGAATGCAGGCATCAAGTTTAGTGAGCGGAATGACTACCGCTTTATGTAGTTATTAAAGTTTTGAAAATATTTGCCGTGCAAGACTTTTGGATACTTGCGGTCATTAAGCCGTTGTGGGTGAAACCTTTGTCAGCCCTTGACTGTTTTGACTGCCCTTGTCTTTTAAGCCTTACAATGGCTATACTAATACAAGATAGCTATTAATAGCAAGCTAATTTTAATTAAATAAAGCTGTGTATAACAACATTCCTTATAAGATGCTTTAATAGGAGTCTGTTATTACCAGACGAGTTTCTATGCCAGTTCGCAACACGATAAGGAGGTTTATTAACGAAAAGCTCAAAATTACGCGCTATGAGTTCAGTGAGCGCACAGGGTTAAGCAAAACGACTGTTTACAACTTATATGACAATCCTGAGCAAATACCTAATGGATTAGCGCTTAACAAAATCTGTGACTGCTATAAAATCCAGCCCTGTGAGTTGTTGGAATGGAGGGAAGATTAAGCGATCGCGTAAAAAAAATTTTGTATTTAGGAAAACTGCAATGCAAAAGTCTTTCAAAACAAATCCTAGCCCCAATTCCAGAGGGAAGCGGCGATATAGAATCGGCAGCCCTGGAGAGGGCAAATGGGAAACGAGAGGGCGCAGACAATTTAGCACCTCTCCTCAAAACGGATATCCCCACTAGCAGAAACTAGAGGGGATGCGTACCAGCGGAGGCTGGATTTTTATTGATTTAAACACGCCGGGTAACTCCTAGTGCAATAAGAGGCTGGACACTTCTTGGTACTGGATACACCGCGCTCGCTATAACCATAATAACTTAAATAACTTAGCGGCGCGAGTTTGCAAGATGAGGAGTTACCCGAAATCTAGAAGATTTCAAGGTAATACAAATGAATGCTACACAGGGAACTACAACACTGACCGCAGCAGGCCCGATTACAGCTTATCGACTTACTCACGGCTATGAACCTGCATATACTAAGCTCTATTGGAGCGTAGCAAATGTAGTAGGTGTTAACCAAGCTTTATTGATTCAAATCATTGAAAGCTGGTGTTTGAGCAATGCCAGACTCAACAAGCATGGCTACTTTCATGATGGGGAATGGTGGACTAGCGCTACTTACAAAGAGTGGGAAAACGCATATCCGGCGCTAGGGTCACAACGTAGTATTCAACGTTTGTTGCTGGGACTAGAGGAATCAGGCTACGTAATTTCTTGTCAACTAAAAAAGAACAAAGGCAATGCAGCTAAGTTTTATCGCGTTGACCCCGTAAAAGTTGGCGCATTACTGCTGAAAGACCTATCTGTAGTACAAAAAATTAACGATACAAATGCTGCTTCAGTATCCATGATGCCAAAAATGGATGATGCAAATGATACACAAAGACCGATAGTGCCAAAAATGGATGGCATAGTGCCAAAAATGGATGGCATAGTGCCAAAAATGGATGGCTCACAGCCTGAAAGAGGTTCTCAGCATACCTTCCAGGCTCTTAATAAGATTAAAGAAATAATATTACCTCAATCGATCACTGGAGAGACAGAGGAAAAAGAGGAAGAAGAAAGGAAAGAAACTGACCAGGACAAGACAATTCAAGATACGCACTACGCTGTTAACTTTGAGAAAGTCTCTGCAACAAACTCACAATCCACTCATGAGGATCATTTTTCCGGCGCGGCGCGTGAGAATCATTCTCAAAGTTTATTTTTCAGCGATGACCCAGTTAAGGAAGTAGATTTCCTGCTTTACTATCAAACCTATCAGCGATCGCAGGGTAAAGACATTAACAACGTTGCCCCATACGTAGCCACAGTGCTTTCTAAGAAAGATGAAGGTAGTGCAGAGATATTTTGCTTATTTAAGCAATGGAAAGTGGGTTGCAGGACATTAGATCGCAAAATTAACAACTTCGCTGATGACCCCGTAGAAGTAGAGAAACAGCGTAAGCGTCACGATTTTCCTAGCTGGGAGCCGCGGATGCACGATCACTACTACAGTAGGCTCTTCTCTGAAGGACTATCAAAGTTTTGCGAACATAAAATATCTGCCAAATGGTACGAATGGGCGAGTGCCAAGTTTCCTGAAAGATTTGTAGATATTCCTGATTGACCTTGCCCCTTCAAAGAAGGGTGTGGGGTTTAGGGTGTGGGGTCAGAATTTAGCCCCGTAATGAGCGCAGCGACCACAGTAAACGATACAAGCCCCTCATTTGATGGTGTTCTCTACACCCTACACCCCACCCCCTACACCCTTCTTATTGATGGAACGACAATCACACCACGGCTCGTATTTGCCTAGCGTATGCCTGTAAAAATTTTGACTTAATGGGAATCAAAGATTAATATGTACACCAGTGACGACAACGTAATTCCTTTTGCCACCACAGCCAATAAGCTTCCACCACAAAGCATTGAATCTGAAGAGGCGATACTTGGGGGCATCTTGCTTGACCCAGGAGCCATAGAACGTGTCCGCGACATTTTGAAGCCCCATCACTTCTATATCAGCGCTCATGGTAGAATTTACAACGCAGCCCAGAGACTGAATGCACTTGAATTGCCCACAGATTTGCTGATGGTCACGAACTATCTGGCTGATAATGGTTTCTTAGAAATTATCGGCGGGCGAAACAAGTTAGCATCGTTGGTTGACAGGACTGTATCAGCAGTTAACATTGATGCGCTGGCAGGTCTGGTTGTGGAAAAATGGAAGCGCCGGGAACTGGGTAGACTGGGTAGCCTTGCTATTGAGTTGCAGCACAAGTCCAATGAAGAAACGCCGTTAGAGAAAGCCTTTGAACAATTACAGGACTTTATATATGAGTTGCAGCGATCTTCTGATACTGCCGGGGCCAGCCATATTTCAGATGTAGTTATTAATCTATTTCAGGATATTGAAGACCGCAGCATCGGTAAGGTGTTACCTGGGATTCCCACCGGCTTTTATGATCTTGATGCACTAACTGCTGGATTTAATCGTAATGATTTAGTCATCGTTGCGGGTCGTCCGGCGATGGGGAAATCAGCGTTTGCGGCTCAGATAGCTTTTTATCTAGCCCAAGCTTATCAGTTTCCAGTTGTCGTGTTCAGCTTGGAGATGTCAAAGCTACAGATTGCCATGCGTGCGCTTTCAGGTGAGGCAGGTATAGAAAGCGGTTATTTGAAAACAGGGCGCATCTCTAACAAACAATGGGAGCCACTATCACGGGGCATTGCTGCATTATCAGAACTATCTGTTTATTTAGATGACCGACCAGACCCATCACTGAGCTATATAGAATCTGAATGCCGTAAAATCATGGCAAAAGAGCGCCGTGATTTGGGGTTAATCGTTGTGGATTATCTGCAACTGATGGATGGTAACGGTGGGGGCAACAGAAACAATGAGATAGAAAAGCTCACACGCGGACTCAAGCGTTTAGCGATGAAGTTACAGACCCCTGTAATGTGTTTATCGCAACTATCAAGAGCAGTAGAAAGCCGTAATAACAAACGCCCCATGCTCTCAGATTTACGTGACAGTGGCGGGATTGAGCAGGACGCGGACAAAGTAATCATGTTGTATCGTGATGAATATTACGACCCCAATACGCAAGATAAAGGAATTGCAGAGATTATCCTTGCTAAAAACCGCGATGGGGCCACAGGCACAATCCAACTACTGTTTGATGCACACTTAACAAAATTTAAGAACATGGTGCGATCTCCGTCAACACAAAGTGACTGGGATTAAAGATTAAGCAATACGAGTGTTGCCCTAACTTACTTTGAACATGAAAGCTGGACTCTCAAAGCCTTTTGAGAGTCAATGCTGAGTATCCCTGTTGCCAAGAATAGGGTATCTCAATAAACTTACAGTCAGTTTTGTCATATCCACACAAATAATTTGGGTATAATTGTTGCGTTTAGCGGCAGCAAACAACTTTTGCATCCACACTAGCGGTTTTCGACCGTCCTCTGCAACGAATTGTTATATATATGTCCTCTCCAAGCAATTGAGTTTAGATTGGATAAATACCGCTTGTATACGACCATTCACCATTATCTTCATAATCAAGCATCAAGTTCGTGATACTTACACAAGGATATTCTTCGATAAAACACTGCGCGATTGTTGGGTAGTAAGTTATGATTGCTGTTGCAATTGCCGAGGGTTGGATAGGTGCAGCATAGAGTCCCATAGAATTTAGAGCATTTATTACAAGAGGCACGTTCTCCTGTAACCATTTAACTTTACGGCTATACTTATTCAAATATGATTTTTTAGAAGTAATAAATTCTTTTATATCATCTCGAAAAAACTTTCCTTCAAAACCTCCTTGAACCATTTTACATTCTGCTATGAGTAGTAATTTTTCTCTTTCGCAGTAGCCTATAAAATCTATTTCACCAACTTCTGTAGGAATTTTAATAACACTATCCTTATTTCCAATTTGCTTTTTTATAGACTTTAAACCAATAAATCCAATACGTTGTAGACTTTTTTGTACAACAGTTTCAAACCAGTTTCCTGCTTTATTAGAAAGGCTTGCAAGAGCTGCATCAACTGTTTCACTTTTCCATTCTGGTGGAATATGTTTAAACACTATACTGGTAGCAAGTTGATTTAAAGACTCTAGAGCCATGCTTTTAGCAAATACAATATGAGTTCCAGTGGCGTGTGGCATTTCAAAAAATGCACGTCGAAGAGAACGATATTCTTGTTTAGGTTTCCACACTTCTCTGCCTTCTAATTCCATGTCAGCTTTGCGTAGTGTGAAGCTATCGAGGACAATTTCAATAGCTTCTCTTGGTAGCTTTGTATGCTGATGCAACGTTTCAATTAAGTTATATCGGTGCAAGAACAGAACAGGAAAACCCTCCTCTGGTGCTGGTATGGAATCACGTATTACGATAGCTAGTAAACTTATTGCTTCGTCATAAGATACGCCAATTGTTTCCTTAAGGGCATTGCCAATAATTTGATTATGAGTACCAATATCACTGAGAAAACTTACATATGTTCCAATAACGGAACGGCGGTTTTCTGTATCACGTCTGACTGCTTCCTGTATATCACAGTTCTTATGTACATCTAGACTCCAAAGATCGAAACTACCTTCAGGATATATTTCAAGAGTTGTATAATCTGCAAAAACCATGAAAGTTTGATCACTGACTAGATAATGATTAACCATCTCTTCCGCAGCGATCCATATTTCATCGACCAGTGATATTAAAGATTCTTTTGGAGTATCAGGTGCTTCATCCGGTTGCAAGAGAACAATGCGCTCAGTAAGGTATTTTACAGATCTCCTGAATTTTGGGCCTAAATCCCTCCATCTAAATGCTTCACTATCAGAAAGTTGCCCATGCTTATACTTTTCTTCGATGTCCGATGCTTGATCAAATTGAAAAAGAACAAACTCAATAAAGTGGCGTGAAGCTAATTTCGGAATTATTTCTTCAAACTTTTTTGAATAAAATCCAAATTGATGCAACAAAATTTTATTAATTTTTTCTTGCTCGGAGTAGATACCGTAAGAAAACGCTGAACGCAAGTGAGCCTCGGACTCAATACGAAGTTTTAACTCACTAGAGTGTCGAGGTCTATATATTTCTATATCCCCAAATCTCTCAAAGTTAATTTCTGAATCATCATCATCTTCCACCATAATTTTCCTCTTTCTAAGTCCCCTTTGCTTTACATATATAATATTCCATTATGGATAATAGATTCAGCTTTGGCACGCTATGTCCAATTCCACCTTTTGGCTTAAACATGGAATCCAGACCCAGTTGTTTTAAGTCGGCTTTGCAACAGCAGATTTTTATTGCCGCCGTCTCTGATTTGTATCTGTTCCCAATTTTTTCTCAACTCGTTGCAGCTTGGTATTACTCCAATCAGTATTCTGCAAAATCTTCTGTAGAGACTCGGTAGTTTTAACAGGAGTAGGGATCGGAAAAATGTGTGAATAAAACCAAAACAGAATAAAAAATGTGACCGGAGAGAAAAGCCAGATTCTAATAGCTCTAGTCCAACCTTTAACGACTGATTCCGCGTCTTTTTGGTTCAATAGAGAAATCTCCGTCTGAATGTGGTTCAATTGTTCTTGCAACGGTTGGCTCAATGTCTCTGGTTGCCTTGGGGAGGTATTGGTCAAATTCTCGGAGAGTTTGGTTAAGCTCGTCAATTGCTTGAGTTGTTGCTGAGACGTTAGATTTAATGCGCTCAAGGCTGTCCCTAGCTGATTGCAACTGGTCGCTAGGTTTTTGATGTTCTCCGTGTGGTCGGCTTGAACCTTCAATTGCTCCGCCGTCAGTTGACTCCATTGGTTTAACTCATCTTGTAAATTTTCAAATAATAACTTCCAATCATTTGGTGCAGTTTCTGTCAACTGCGCCAAGTACCCGATATACTGCACTAACCGAAATGCTGGGTCATCTTGTTTCATCCCAGAATCCAACGCAAAACGCAAGACTTTGGCTTGAAACTCAGGCGGCTTTTCTGACAGCAACCTATCTAAATGAGATACTGCACCATTCCCGTTACCATTACTCACAGCCATTACTCTAACCCCAACTGTATAGCCGCCTTAGAAAACTCAGTCTCAACCGCATCAATCCAGCCATAAACTCTCGATTGATTACTCAAACTAAAATCCTCATGCTCTAACGCCTCCCGAAAGGTAAGATCCTTCGAGTCAACGAGGTCAAAAATATCGTCATATAACTCAGGTAATAAAAGTTCAGTTGCCCCCAATGCTTCTACAGCTTGCTTTATCTTAGAATTGTTGTAGCGAGTAAACTTGTGTTCATCACCCCAGTAAAGATTTTTTACAACCACATAATCAACCTTGTCGCCGCAGAAATCCACCAGTCGTTTTAACTGCAACAGACTATCTTTGACTCGACCCAGCACCGACACCATAGTGATGCGATAACCCAAACGCTGGGCATTTTGAAACAGAAAAATATCCTTAGCAACTGACTCAAAATACTCAGCAGCCCCAGCAGGCAGATCCACCAAAGAGACTTGAGGCGATAAACGTTTCAAATCATCTTGCAAAGCATCAGCACCACCGCGCTGATTTAGTTTGAGCGTTTGCACCCCAGGAGTAACTTTGTTGTAGTGACGATAAAGCTGAGGATTAGACTGGTCACACTCATAAGCAATGCAGTTGATATTTCTGTGGCGGTAAATGTCGAGTAGGATTCTAGCCACCACACTTTTACCAGTACCGCCCTTATCCCCAGTCACCAACACCAAGCGCCCAAGAGTTTTTGGTTGATTAGTTGCCTTTTGTTCTTGAACTTGGTCAGCCGATTGTTTAGGTTTGACTACCATCTACAAATCCTCATCATCAATTATTTCAGGCACAAAAGCAGGGCGAGAGGTATTTTGATTCTCACTCGCTTTAACATCAGGGGTCTTTTTAGCCGTTTTAGAAGTCTTAGGAGTTGTTGATTTTGATGAAGCTGGTTTAGATTTTGGCTCTGATTGAGACTGAGGTTTGTTGACAGGTTCAGTATTGCTTTCTGTAATCTCAGGAATCTCGTCAACTACTGGCTCATCAATAACTTGTGTACTGGTATTCTCTTCACTAGGAGAAGAAGAAGACTTTTTGCGCGTAGACCGACGAATATCGTTAAGTAAATAACGGATACGTTCAGGACTGATGTTGATATCCAAAGGGGCTAAAGTTTTAGACACTTCCTCGTAGCTATAGCCGAGACGAAGTACCCGTTCAATTTGACGGCGCATTTTTTTAATAGCTGCTCGTGCTGGAATATCATCTAATTCTTTAGCACCCAAAGCGCGTAAAGCGTCAAGAGCCTTTGGAATCTTCGACTTAGGAATATTATCTTTAGCCACAAGAGTAAAAATCAAACTAATGTTTATGTTTAAAACTTTACTTTAACGCGGAGCATCTATCTAAAGACAGGTAATTGTCAATGCAACAAATAGTTAAGAAACAGCAACAGATATTAACGTAACTGATTGAACAGTGATTACTAAGAACGTGTAAGATAACTCACGAACAGTTAATCAAAAAATAAATCACAGAGTTATCACTAAGAATTAGTCATACTGTAATTTACATCAACTCGTTAGTAATATCATGGTGGTGGTATCCATAGATTACGCATTTCTCCCCCATGTGGGTTGTTCCCCTGGTTTTCCCGCCTCCCCGAAAGACTGGTAAGGAGCAAGCCATGCCTAGCACTGCGTGCTGTCCTCGCTACGCTCGACTCGGCAGGCTTGCCAAAGGGGGAAGTATCCCCGCTTTGGAAACCCCCTCAAAAACTGCATTTTGTTTGGTTTGACTTATGTCCAAAGCTTCTTCTCAATCACTTGTCCGCACCAAAATGTTACAAGCGCGATTCAGCCCAATTGAATATGAAATGATTCGCTCTAAAGCTCTTGACGCGAACATGAGCTTGGGAGAGTTGACAAGACGCTGTATGTTATTGCGACCAATCCCAACACCACCGCCGCGACTGGGCAGAGTGACAGTGGAAACATACCGAGAACTTTCCCGCATTGGCAACAACATCAACCAACTGGCTAAAGCCACCAACACCGCCATTAAAATGCAACTGCCACCGCCAGCATCACCAGAACTTCTACAAGAGTTACTAGAACTGCTACGACATTGCCAGCAAGAAATAGCTAATACCTTCATCGAAGAAGAAAACGAGGAAACCGATGATTGGCAACCAGACTAAAGGGCGAGGATTTCGCGGACTGCTGAATTATCTCGAAAATCAGAAAGATGCTAAACTCATTGGTGGTAACATGGGTGGCAACAACGCCCCTGCACTGGCCAGAGAATTTAAAATCTCCCGACAATTAAACCCAGAAGCTGACCGAGTAGTGTACCACGCATCATTATCACTACCTGAGAACGAGCGACTAGACGAACCAACTTGGAACGAAATCGCTAACCGCTATCTCGAAGAGATGGGTTTTGACAGTAACCAGTACGTAGTTTACAGGCACAGCAACACAGAACACGACCACATCCATATCTGTGCTAGTCGCATCCGTTTAGATAACGGGAAGATTGTACATGATAGCTGGGATTACAAGCGCAGCGAAACTATTATTCGGCAGTTAGAACGAGATTACAGTTTACAACAAACCCACAGCAGCCACGAGAAATTATCACGCAATTCCAGTATTGGACAACAAAAACGGCTAGAAAGAGAGCAAGAAGAATATATCAACGGCAAGCGCCAAACGCAACAAGAGCGCCCCATTAAGCAACAACTCCAAGAAATAATCGACCGCGCCACCCAAGATAAACCGACTATGCCCCTACTGCTTGAGCGATTGCAATTACAAGGTGTAGAAGTTCGCCACGGCTTAACACGTAACGGTAAAAGTAAGGGCATTTCGTACTCATGGAATGACCAGAAATTTAGCGGCACATCTTTGGGTGCAGCCTATACTTGGCCGGGACTGCAAAAACATAAACGAATTGACTATCAGCCAATACGCGATGACGGGCATATTGAGCATCTGTTGAAAAATCCTAGAGAGCGAATAGTTGTTAGCCAACAGTTAGAAACTGAGCGAGAAGATTCGGCATTAACAGCTAGCCCAGTCCGAGAACTTGAGCGAGGTTCAAGTCAGTCATTCGAGGCGATTACTGCAATTGTCCGATATCTTGAACTACAAGAAATTCAGCAGTCATTAACAAAGTCTTCTCTAAGTGAAACGTTACCACAATTAACAGAACAACTATCTCTTTATCAGCAGCAGCTACAAGCAAGAAGAACCGCATTCGACGGCCTAGACGCGGCGATTGCTGATGTGGAGCAACAACTTAGATCACAAAAACCAGTGAATGCAATTGCTGACTTTATTGAACAGTCAGTAGTTAAGTCAACCTTGATTGAAACGTTGCCAGAATTAGCAGAACAACTGTCTCTTTATCGGCAGCAGAGCGAAGCAGGTAGAACCGCATTCGACGAGCTATTAGCGACGATTGCTGAAGAAGAGCAACTTTCATCACAAAAAGGTGTGGATGCAATTGCTGACTTTATTGAACAGTCAGTAGTTGAATCAGCCTTGATTGAAACGTTGCCACAATTAACAGAACAACTCTCTCAATATCACCAGCAGCTAGCTAATAATAAAACCACATTCGACGACCTATTAGTGGCGATTGCTGAACTTGAGCAACGACTTTTATCACAAAAAGCAGTGGATGTAATCGCTGATTTTATTGAACAGTCAGTAGTTGAATCAGCCTTGGTTGAGGCGTTACCACAATTGACAGAACAACTGTTCGGGTATTGGCAGCAGTTAAAAGCTTCAAAAACTGCATTCAATGACTTTGAAACAGCGTTGACGGCTGAGTTGCAATCTCATGCAGAAAAGAGAGCCATTTTATCAATCTCTGATTATATTGAGCAATCAACTATCGAGTCTGCTTTAACTGAAACAGTATTAGGACTAACAGAACAACTTTCTCAATACAAAGAGCAGCTAGTTGAAGCTAAAACTACATTCAATGACTTTGAAGCAGCGTTTACTCAAGAGTTGCAATCCCATGCAGAGAAGAAAGCCATTTTGTCAATCTTTGATTATATTGAGCAATCAGCTATCGAGTCTGCTTTAACCCAAACAGTATTAGGATTAACAGAGCAACTGTCCGCGTATCAGCAGCAGCTAAAAGCCGGAAGAACCACATTCGACGACCTGGAAGCAGTGATTGTTTATTTAGAACAACTCCACAGTGAACAAATAACATTGGATGCGAACGCTCTTAATAAAGCTCAACCTTTAACCACAGATCAACCAAAGCTAACCCCAAATCAAACAGCCGAGTTGTACAAGTATTACAGCACCGACTTGCAAAATTTATTAGTGACTGACCGAGACAAAGAAATTGCTAGGAGGGCGCTATTAGATAATAAGCCAGCCCAAGAAGTTGAAGAAATTATCTTTGCCAGTCCAGCCGGATGGACACAAGATGAAGCTAAGTATTTGGTACTAATCGCTAGCAATAAACTGGCATCTTCACAATCAGAACCAGAACAGTCACTCGACCAAAAGCAGCGTCAAGAAGAGGAATTCTTAGCCGAGGCTGTGCCAATTGCTGTTGAACTCATCAATTGGCAATTAAGAGAAAGTGGTGAGAATAGCCTTAGATTCAAACGTGCAACTCTAGAGAAACAGGGTAGAGAACTGGTATTTACCCATGATGAACGAGGTGAGATTTTTCGAGTGGCAGTCAACCGAAACCAGTCAGGTAAGCTTGAGTATTCACCGATTAATGTGGGGGAAATAGAGAAAGAAGATATTCAAATTTGGTCAGAGGCAGACCGCGTATTGCAAAAAATGATAGAAGAACGGCAACAACAAAGAAGACAGAGTAAAGGAATTTCCCTCTAGACGTAGATTTCTCGGTTGTTGTGAAGCGATTTTGAAGAGTCAGTGAGCGCCCAAGGTATTGAGAAATATCTTGCTACTATGGGCATATATACAGAAATCCTTATACCGAAGCAGAGTTCTTCTCTTCTGTTCTTTAAAGAACATATATCACATCATTCGCCCCCATAAAGGGGGTATTTTTATGGCGGTAGTTGCCACACGCCTTTGCATCAATGAATTGAGAAGACTTTGAGGCTCTAATTACACGATTGAGCCAATACGTGTAATTAGTGGCTATATATATTGATGTGGCGTTGAGCCGACAATCGTGTAATTTGGGTTTAGATGGTAGAGAGAAGAGCATATACTCTTCACGCTTCAAGCCACTCTGATGTCAGAAAGGCATTTAAGCAACGGCTCTAAAGTAAAGGCTGGCAATCACTTGTAGTAAAGGTTTTCTTCAGCAGCCAATGCTGAGTAACTTCCTTGCGTGGTCGGAGCCATATCTGGAGGTTACGCCAGAGCAGAAGTGCAAAGCGGTTTCGGTGATTGGGTTTTAGTGTCGATTCGCTTTACATCTAGATAAAGCATGTAAAATGTTTCCATTTATAAGCCAAGAGATACATCCTAAACAAGTATTAACTTGTAAAATATAAGAAATTAAAGACTTTTCTATATCTCCAATTTGGGCAATGGTGAGCAGAAAGCAGCGATCGCCCGCGAGTTCGGCATCAGCCGTGAGACATTACATCACTATTTACGATAAGTCAACGAGTTAACATTCATACAAATTGCTTGACAAAAAAAATTGTACCGTGTAGATTAAGGGCAATACGGCCAGCCCCCCTGCAATGCAAGGGCTGGCCATCTTTTTATTTGTGCTTTTGTGCAACCATACCAGAAGCCTTACCTGTCCGTCGCTGGCCAGCTTGCCCAGCTTCAAAGCCGGGGCATCATCGTCACCGATAAATCACAGGCGTTAGACTATCTGAAGCAGCTAAACTATTATCGTCTAAGTGCTTACTGGTATCCCTTCCGCGTTACAAACCAGTCCATAGTACAAGATCAATTCAAGCCAGACACCCATTTTCAAACAGTTATTGATCTCTACCTGTTTGACAAAAAGCTGCGACTGCTTATGCTTGATGCTTTGGAAAGCATTGAAATCGCCTTACGTACAGCAGTTGTTCTTCAGCTCGGACAGTATGATTCTTGGGCGTACCGCAATCGCAAATATTTAGACGGCAAATTCGTCAAAACAGGTAAGCATACGAAGTGGTTGCAGCAATTTGACGATAAGGCAAAGCAGTCCCACGAGTCTTTTGCGGAACACTTCCGAAACAAGTATCCGTCTTCGGATTTTCCTATATGGATGGCAGTTGAGTTACTGGATTTCGGGTCATTGTCCTATTTCCTTTCGGGAATGCGCTACTCAGACCAACGTCAGATTGCTTGCCAATATGGTATTCCTCGTCCTGACTTGCTCACAAGTTGGGTGCGGACACTGTGTTTTGTGCGTAACGTCTGCGCCCATCATGCCCGCCTGTGGAACAGGTCACTGGTTAATCAGCCAAAACGTCCACGCCAGCAAGAGATAAGAGAGCTTGATCACTTGACTGGTGATGCTTATACACGTTTTTACTCTGCTGCTGCTATCTGCCGCTTTCTACTAAAAACCATCATGCCTTCTAGCGGCTGGTCAGATCAGCTTAAGACTCATGCCACTACCTTCCCGAAAAATGCTCATGTCTCGTTTTCTGCAAGTGGCTTTCCAAATACTTGGGAAAATGAACTGCTTTGGACATAACAACGCTCCATTCTCTGAAGCAAAAACTCGCCAAAACGGGAAAATTGTACGCTAAGGAACTGATGCTAACCTCAACGCTATGAAAATCAGTTGTTTTGAGCAAATGGCATACCTGTATTTATCACTTTTGACTCGAATTAGTCTTGGAAGATAGTGTAGTGTATGTACTGGACTCTGCACTAGAAGTAAATCCCAATTTCTCGCCGACCACAATTAATGCTTATTTAGATTTTCTCTGTTTTCCAACTGACCAAGCCACTTCTCCCCCCTTCCTTTGTCCTACCCTGGTAAACACAAAACCAGCGTCTTCAAACTTTGAACCGTACCTACAAACTGTAGAGGGAGATAATTTTAGTAAAGTCGCCAGTTCACGAGTGCTGAGTACCCAACCATTTTTATAAGCTTCTTCCAATGCCCTCAAATGGGCAACTGGGTCAGAAGCCAAGAGAGGAAGCTGGCGGACAATGGCGGGAATCAGCCGTGTCACCAACCCTTCAATCACTTGCGAAAGTTGGCCGAACTGACTGGCGGTTAGTCCGGCGACTGTTAACTGACTGTCAGACTGACTGGCAGACTCTATGCCCGAATCAAAATTCTCCGACTGACCGCCGGACTGACTGGCGTATTGGTCAGCAAAGTCCGCCATGCTGCCACCCGCTTTCATGTGGGCATCTAGCTGGTCAAGCAACTCTAACTGCTCTCCACTGACATAAGACTTATTGCCGATTTTGGTTGGCTTGATGCCTAACCTATTGATCCGATCGTAGATAACAGATTTAACAATCCCATACTTATCAGGGAGCTGTGCTACTGGCACTCGGTCTAGTTTGGTCATAGTCGGCGGTCTGACTGGCAGACAGTTTGTGTAACAGCATACACCTTGGTACTGGGAATTAGCAACTGTATCTACCAGCATCAGCCTGAGAGCGATCGCGCTTTTGCAGGTTAATCTGGGACTGAATGCTCTACAGTAAGCGCTTTTCGTGTGATGTCGTCAAACTACACATTTACCGACATCTCACCAGAAATAACAATAAATAATTAATCAGCCGGGGTTTAACGTTGCCCTTGGTAGTGTAAACGTCTTAAGTCAACAGCGTACAGCATTCACGGATTCGGCAAGCGCTGAACAGCCAGACACCAAACAAAGTGCGATCACGGTCATTGTCTAACCCATCACTGAAGATTAGCTGTATCTCTGATTGGATTAAGACTTTCGCTCGACCATGCCGATTTATTTTCATTGCAGACTGTAAACCCTGTGTTTCACAGCCTACAATGATTTGGAATCTGATAACCGGAATTACTTGACCGAAATTAACGATAGCCTCCCTTACATCACCCTTAACCAGATCCTGTCCTTTATCTAAATGAGTAAAAATACTTTTAAGTTTTTGTCTCTTAAACCAACGTTAGTTCTCTTCCTATTAATAGCCGTTATTATATCTATTCTTTATCAGTTTAATTGGAGCGGTTTCGGAGAAGATTCAAATAAATCAAAAAGTATAGAAAAAACCATAAAAGATGGTACCATTATTAGTTTAAAAGAAACAGAAATAGAACATTTTGAATCAGCAAAAACACTTTGGGATTGGTTGGGATTAGCTAGCAATTTAGCAATTCCCATTGTTTTATTTCAGTTTCAAGTTAACGAACAGAAAAAAGCAGATAAACGAGTTAATGTTGAAAAGGAGCAAGCTAAAGAATTGGCAAAAGTTGAGAAGGAACAGGCTGAAAAACGAGAAAAGTTTGAAAAAGATATTGCTGAAGCTAATTTACGTGAAGAGGCTTTTCACACTTATATTAATCAAATGTCAGAAATTCTAATTAATAAGACAAGTCGATCCGAATTATTTTCTGATGGAAATAGAACTACTAATCATATATATAAAGATAATTTCGTGCTAGAGGTAGCACGTGTACGAACAGTAACTATTTTGCGAAGACTAGAAAATGATGTGGAGCGTCAAAATAGAATTTTAGACTTTCTAAAAGATACTGGACTTACAAGATTTTTGTTCATAACTGGCAACCTTAGTGGCGTTAACCTTAGTGGCGTTAACCTTAATGGTGCTAACCTTAATGGTGCTAACCTTAGTGGTGTTAACCTCAGTGGTGCTAATTTGAGTAATGCTAATCTTAGTGATTCTAATTTTAGTGATGCTAATCTTAGTGGTGCTAACCTGAAAAATTCAAATATAATAAATACAAAATTTATAAATACTAATTTAAGTAATGCAATACTTATAAGTACTATAACATTTGATGAAGAAGTATTGGAATTGAATTATAAACAAATATATGTAGAGGATGATGAATTCAGCCCTGGTTATCAGACAGATATATGGTTTGAGACAGATTTTTCAGGTGTAAAACTAACAAATACAGATTTAAAGTATAGTAACTTAAAATCAGCCAAAAATTTAATTCCAGAACAATTAAAAGCCGCGATAAATTGGGATAAAGCTCAATATAATGATGAACTTTTTAATCAATTAGGATTACCAAAATCCTTAAAAAAACTCAAAAGCGAAGGCATAGAAATTGAACAATTTATTGACTACCCCATTGAAGTAAGAGATTACATTGATGAAGAAACAGAAACAATAACTCAAGGAAAAATTACTGGTTTTAGTATTTCTAATCATCGTGTAAATGTAAAAGTTTTAAGTGGACAGCAATTAGATGACCTTTGCCTAGATGACGTTTATGTTTACCAGAACCCACATTGCTAACGGTAAACCGTGATAACATACGCCGCCTACGCGAGTTGATGAATAATTCCGAGAACGAAGACTAATTAAAATATGCCTACAGAAGAACAAATAAAAACTTGCTTTATTCTCTGTTACAGAAATACTAAAATGTATTTACCCATATATTTAGTATCTGTAGACCGCCGTACAAAAGATGTTGTGATTTTGGCAGGTGAAGAAACTGAAATCGTAATCTACCCGAACGGAAATTGGAGATATTTATGAACAAACCTGATTTCATATCGTTGACCCGTAGCGAATTACGGCAATATATCCTTGAAAACAGAGATGATGAAGAAGCGCTACAAATTTACCTTGATAGGTTCCAATCTCCCAATAACAAAGTGTTCCCAGCGCCACAAACGATAGAGGACTTAGAAAACTTCCCAGAATTACATCAACAGCATCTAGAGCAACGACGCAACCAAGCTTAAACCTCAGCAACCAACTTCCCTACAGCGATCGCAGTGGGGAATTGTATTTTATGCCTTTACCTCAGTACAAAATCGCTAGTTTGTATCAGGTTTGGAGTTTTTATCTAAATAAGAAGTTTGTGACACCCGTAACGCTCACAGGGTATAACTTTCAGCCGATTAAAATTAAAAAAACAGATTTGTCATTTTGTGACACTAAAAACAAAAGTAGAGATGGTATTTTATTTCTGTTGCTCAGTGGCATCCAATTATCGCTTCAGGGCTGCCAAACTGCAATGACCACTGATTGATTGAATGTGGCGCAAGGAAACTTCTACATCACTCATTCACGTCAACGCTGTCCGCCATAATCTTTTGAATTGCTCCTACAATCTAAATTTCATAAATCACCCCAATCAAAATTCAGGAAGCGTCGAGCATTCAGCTTGGTATATTTTTCAGTATGTTTGATATCACGGTGTCCCAGGAAGTCCTGAATTTCTCTAGTGTTGTAACCCTGATTTACCAGATAATAACCGCAAGCATGGCGCATCATGTGACAGTGAACTTTGATATCAAGCCCAGCAGTTGCCGCCAGTCGCCCGATCAGCTTTCGTGCTGCATCAGTGGACATCACCTCACCACGTTCAGACACAAAAATATATTTGCTATCAGGGTACTGTTCTCTCAGCTTTTTGAGCAATTCCAGTTCATCATCTCTTAAGGGATGCACCCCAGAGTCACTGCCTTTCTCCCTGGTGATAAAAATTTGACGCTCCCCCCACATCAGTGCATCCCACCTTAAACCGCACTTAGCCCCTACAGCTTCCCCCACCCTCAGACCGTGGCGAAACATGAGCAACATCAGTGTATAATCACGGTGAGAATAACGTGCTTTGCGTTCGAGTGCGGCATTGAGTAGAGATCGCACCTCACTTGGTGTAAGGTATTCTCTAGACCTGTAATGCTTGTTAGGTAGACGAGTTGGGGGTGGTAGCCTCATTTATTGCTGGTGGTAGTGTCCGGTGTACGCGATATTTTATGGACACTTCCCATTCTCCCAAACCCTGATGCTTTCGTGAATAGCCACCCCACAAGTTACCTCAGTTAAGCAATACTTATCTTTCAGTTGCCAAAAAACTCTCTACAGAGAGCGATTGATAAAGCTGGCTTATACATAGTGGTCAGACACCCGGCGATATCAATACTGATATCAGTTGCGTCCTGGGGTGAAAGCTTGGTTCTATACAAGTTGGAATGAGAAACCATAAATAACTTCCTTAACCAAACTGTATTGTCGAGTGTAGGGTAACTCTTACTACTTAGAAGCCAAAAATTCTTGAACAGTCAGAATTTCAATACCCCTCCAGGGGTTTAGCACTAGCAAATCATCATCTCCGGTAACAATACACTCTGCTTGACCACTGACTGCTAATTCCAAATATTTGTTATCTTTGGGATCTCGGCATTCATTAATCTGCTCAGTCACGTCAATAAACTGAGCATTTTCTGTTAAATCTTCTAGAAATTCTTGCCGCCTTTCTTTGGTGAGATACCTATCAAATTTGGGACGATATAAAACCTCTTCTAATTCCGATAAGACAGAACTTGATAATACGATAACGCCAATAACAGTAGCTTGATCTAATGCCTGACGTGGCTTGCTTTGACTAAACAAAAATGCACTAATCAGCACATTAGTATCAAATACGAACCGTCGATTATTCGTCATCATTCAAAATCGATTGTAAGATTTCAGGCGTTAATCCTCGCTCTTGTGCTTCAAGGCTAGCTTTATCCATTGTGTTTCTCAAACGTGCAATGGCCTCAAGTCTCGGAGTTGTAAATTGAGACTGCATAATTGCCGCAATCTTAAGTTGCAATTGTTCCCGTTCTTCTTGCGTGGCATTGCGGTATGCCTCTGCTACCAAGGAGGGAACTTTGATGGTAATTTCTTCTTTAGTAATCATGGCCTGTTCGCTTCCATAATTTCTCATCTTTAATTATGTTACTTCCTTGGCTCAAGAAATTGACGGATTAAATAAGTTGCGGGTGCTTGACCTCAGACGCACATCGCCACTGCGTGGCTCGTTTGCCTCTTCCGGTCAAGCACCCGCTTAATAAATAATTGCTGAAGGGGTGAATAATCCTAGTTTAAAAAAGTATAGTCAAAGATAAGAATCCACTCGTTTGCCCTCAGCTGACCATTTTTCATCTAGAAGGCGACAAGCGACATAAACAACTTTTTGAGGGTTGCGCTTGTGCCTTCCATTCGTATTCCAGGAACGGACAGTGTAATCACCTTGATAACCTAAAACAAGTGCAAGCTCGTCATAAGTTAATTGCCACTTTTTCTTCAACTCAATTGGGTGCATAGTATTCAGATAGGTCAAATTATTTCTGTGTTTAATAGGTGTCTAGCAGACACGCGGCTCTAAATTATTAGAGGTGAATGGCAAGTTTGATAAAGACAATCGTCGAGGCAGCAAGGGAGCGGAGGAGAAAGAATAAGTTTTAGGGATATGGACGGAAGCAAAAGAAATTCCCCTCTGCAATTCTTATCAAAGGTAAGAATCTATTTGTTTACCCTCAGCTGACCATTTTTCATCTAGAAGGCGACAAGCAACATAAACAACTTTTTGAGGATTGCGCTTATGTCCTCCATTTATCCCCCAGCATCGGACGGTGAAATCACTTTCATAACCCAGGACAAGTGCTAGCTCGTTATAAGTTAATTGCCACTTTTTCTTAAATTCTATTGGGTGCATAGTATTCACCTATTTCCATAAATTAATTAACAGTGAAGAGCTAAGTATCAAAAGAAATCGGCTTACCGTTGAAATGGTTGTAAATATCCTCTGGGTTAAACCAGCTTGGCAGTGTGCGCTCTGCCTCCAGATATTCCTCCCCATTGTCATCAAGCAATCCGCGAATAATCTTGACTCTGGACAGTGGTGTTTTCCCGTTAGCTGAGAATTTTTGAATAAGGATTGTACCTGCCTCCCTCATTGCTTGTGTCCCTTCGGGATAGCTTGAATTCGTGTCATTATGGGTGATACCAGTAACATTAACTTTTGCTTTTCTGGTGTCTGTCAGATGCAGTTTGTAAAACTTTTCTGCTGGTTCACCAATCAATGATTTCAAGTTGGTGTACTCATCAATAAGCACTTGTTCGGGCGCTATCTTTGCGGGTTGCTCTAGGTCATTTTTACCTTTAATTCTTAATAGCCAATGCTCACACAGAGCATCAAGCGCAGTGCCTATCTCTGTCTCTGACTCGGCAATATTTTGAGTATCAAGATATCGCCATGCTTTGGAGTTATCC
>JAHCSU010000645.1 GCA_023522315.1 Nostoc sp. CCCryo 231-06 | reverse complement strand
TACAAAAAGATTGTAACAAACCGCCTAAGACAAGGTGGTTACGTACCATAACTAACCGACAGTGAAATTATTACCATGGAGTTAGTGGGTGAATTTCTACAGATGGACACCGACTCACAAATCCATCAGTATTTTAAACAACACTGGCAAACATGGTTTCCCAATCTAGGCTCATATCCCAACTTTGCCAAGCAATGCGTCAATTTGTTACAGGTAAAAACTTTGATACAACAGCATATCGTTAAACAGCATGGGCAAGACAATATCCATTTTATTGATGGCTTTCCCATTCCGTTGTGTCAATATGCCAAAGCCTATCGGCATAAAACCTTCAAATATGAAGGTAGCTATAGTTACTGTGCCTCAAAGCAACAAAAATATTTTGGCTTTGAAGGACATTTACTTATTAATCTATCGGGCATGATAACCAATTTTACCTTTGCCTCTGCTAAGATAGATGAAAGATTAGTGGCACCTGATATGCTTGATAATATCAAAGGCTTATTGGGTGCAGATATGGGCTATATTAGCCCTGATTTATCCGAGTATT
>JAHCSU010000644.1 GCA_023522315.1 Nostoc sp. CCCryo 231-06 | reverse complement strand
ATGTATTTTTTAGAGATTTGCCATATTTTTATGAATTAGTTGTATTCATGTTATTATTAAGCAGCCCGGTATTTTACCCGGCAGATATTGTCCCGAAACAGATAAAACCTTTTTTATTATTCAATCCTTTATCACCCATTATTGAAAGTCTGCGTCAAATTTCTTTAGCACAAACGTCACCAGATTTAAGTTTGATTTGGGGTAGTTTGCTTAGTAGTATTATTGTTATGGCTTTGGGGTTAACTGTTTTTCACCTGTGGCGACATAAATTTATGGATTTGCTGTAAATGGAAGTAATTCGTCTAGAGCAAGTTTCGCTTTGGCGACGAACGCAAGAAGAATTTTCTTACGACCTGAAAAAGACACTTCTATCGATTTTTCAGGGCAAATATCGTCAACCAGCGAAAAATTTGGTATTAAATAAAATTGATTTGGTAGTAGCTCCTGGTGAAAAAATTGGAATAATAGGAGCTAATGGAGCGGGTAAATCAACATTACTCAAAGTCATTTGTGGCATTT
>JAHCSU010000643.1 GCA_023522315.1 Nostoc sp. CCCryo 231-06 | reverse complement strand
AGCCGCAACTCTTGGAGACGCTCTCGCGTTTGCGTCTACGTTTTCCGTTATCCGTGCGTAAGTCCTATTAGTGTAAAACTAATACATCTGGACAATAATTTTCAGCCACATCTTCTTGTACTTGATTCCTAATCATGGAAACAAATTTGTCAAGGTCGAATGGTTTAAGTAAATATTGTTCAAACTCTACATCTGGAATCTGGTCATGAGTACCTGTGGTAGATGTTGAAGTCACAATAATTGGGATATGATTTCCATTGTCTGCTTCCATAGCACTCAATGTATTTAGCAATGTATAAATACTTTCACCTAAAAACCTAATTTCACAGACAAGAATGTTGGGCGTGAACCAACTCAGGATTTCTAAAGCTTCTTTTACCGAACCTGCGGTAATCACATTTGCGCTCAAGTCTTGGAGTAAAAATGCGTACAAATCTCTACTATCGCGATCGTTGTCTATAACGAGTACTTCTACACCTTTGAGTATCCCATGTGTCAAGCAAAAGCCATTGATTAAATTCATAACAAGACCTGCCATTAGGGCTTTAAGTGCAAAGTGGGTTGAAAAATGAGTAAGTTAGAGATGCGAAATTGCACTGGGCAACTCTCAATACGGTTCGGTTAAGAATATTGTAGGTTGGGTTGAAGCTTTGCGAAACCCAACAAACGCCGCAAAATGTTGGGTTTCGTTCCTCAACCCAACCTACACATTTTTATTTTTTGGGCTTAACCGAACCGTATTGGGGCAACTCTTAGAGACGCTATCGCTAACGCGCCTCTAGTTGATTCGGTCAAAAGGCGCATTCATTGGAAACGTTTCCAAACATCCTCTAAGTAAGCTACGCGCAACTTCTGTCTCATGAGAAGAGCGGTTACAAAAAAAGTACCCAAAGAAGGATTTTTGCTAGAAATTAAATGAAAAACTTTCTCTAAGATGGCAAAGTGTTGTTTGATTTACTATATTAGTTGATTGACTACGACACAAAACTTAATAATAACCCATTTAGCAACCAACCTATTTACGTAATTAATCAAAATAATTATTGCCATTCCCTGTCCTCAAGTTCTTTTTGAGGCAACAATAAGGTGGCTTCAATTTCCTGCCTAATAGCAGGCGTTACTTCACTATTACTATGCAGGCAATCGAGTAGTAACTGATTGGCATCATAGTAGCGTTGCAGTACTTGCTCTTGTTCAGGGCTAAAGTGCCAGTGGTGATTAATGTTGCGATAATTAATCACCGTCATCTTTAACTGTTCAGCCCAGGCTGAATAGTTTGTCTGCCCCCATAGCTCCAACCGTTGTTCACTTTGACGATAATTTGGCAATTGTTCAGAGAGTTGTTGCAGAGATTTATAGAGTCCAACATCCAGAACTATGCCCAGAATGTTCGAGAGAGCATCTCCACAGGCGTGGATGTGGGCAAAGTCCTGGCTCCCATCAATTGCACACTCTAGCAGCAGGTCATCTAAAGCCGTATCTAGAAACATTCCCTGGTCGAGGCTGCTGGCTAGGGCAAAGCGAGAAGCTATCTGAGGACTCCGACTCAAGGCAAGGTAAAATGCTCGAATTGTCGCATCTTTTGCTTCGCTTGGAATAGTACGAGATTTTTGGCTCGCCCAGGTCAAAAACTCTTGTAAATAATGATCTTCGCTAACCAGTGCATCAATCTCTTGCTTCATCAACTGTACCAGACAGTCTGCACTTCGAAGCATAGTAGCCGTTAACAAGAAAATTTCGTGCCAATGCGGGTCAGCCATGTGACTAACTAATCCTTCCAGAGCTTGCCCAAATGCCTCTAGGTTATGGCTGGCAACGATTTTCCTCGCCGTAAAGTATTCTTGAAATGCCAGATAGGAGAAGGAAAAAATTCCCCGCGCCCGTTCTGCCAGTAGCCCATGTTGCGCCTCAATTGCTTTCAGCGCCGCTTCGCTTTCTATTTGCAGTTCTTCTGAATCCATTGGCACATTGGTCAGATTCTGAATATAGTCACCAATGTATTGCTCAACGATACGTTGCTCAAAAAAGTACTGACCTTGCTCAAATGTCGCTGCCGCAATCTGACTCAATAACTTGACCTTTTGTGGTAATAAAAACCCTCGGTAAACTTCATCCCGTTCAATGCCTTTGGCTTCATCCCATTTGCCCAACAGAAGGTCTAAAGCTTGCTTATAAAAGTCAGTCCGCTTAGTCGGAAATTTTTCTTGACCATGAAACACCCAGCAGGCAAGATGCAGAAATAGGGGCGTGACTACGAGTTGGCGAAATTGCCAGTTTTCATCTAAGTCCAACTTCTGAATAAACTGAACAGACTCCAGCTGACCATCTTGAATGTTGGTTTTGCTAAAGGTCACAAACCATTTTTTAGCGAAGGCTCGGATTTGTTCTGAGGTAAATGGCGCAATTTCAACATCGGTAAAGCCTCGGAGTCTGAGCTTTTGAGTTGCTGTTCGACAGGCCGCCACAAACTGATTTTTGTGATACTTATCTGAAAACCTGCGAACTTCGCTTAAGACACTATTGATTTGTTCCTTAAGAACTTCATCCATGCCATCAAGCAAGAGTAGGACTCTGCCCGCATTAAGCAAGGTTTCAATCACTGACCCATCTGAAATTCCAGATGTGAGAAACTCTTGGCGAATGTATTTTAATAGGCTGAACTCATTGGTGACTTTAGACTCTTGGGCAAAATTTCTCAGTGTGATGAAGATTGGAACTAAGTTCGCCGCAAATGCACTTTGGTTACATTGAATGGCAAGATATTGTAAAAAGGTAGTTTTACCTACCCCAGATTTGCCTAGCACCCTGAGCTTGGAGTATGTTTCAACTGCCTTCATACCAGGTATCTGTTTTTGGTCAATCTCACCTAAGCCAAAACGGTCAAATTCTTCTGGACTTAACTTTTGCAGTTTCAAGATGTCTAAGAACTGAAGGCTTTCAATTTCCTCCAAAATATTCACATCTATATATATGTCATTGATCGCAACGGGATGGCTGATATCCCATAACTGCAAAATACCACACTGGTCTTGAATTTTGTCAAAGCGTCGCGATCGCACTTTTTCCACTAAGCTATCAATATCCACGACAGACGGCTTGGTGTATTCTTCTAGTTCCAAGAATTCTGACGGAGGATTAGTAGCAATCTCCCGCCAATTCAGTTCTAATACAGAACAAATTTCAATAAAGCTATGACGCTCAACTGGACGACCACTGAAAAACCGCCAAATTGATTGTCTAGTCTTGAGGTTGACTTCTGCTGCTAGATTGTCTTGTGTCCACCCCTTGCGAGCAAATGCTCTTTTAGCCTCTTGAATTCCATTGAGTGATGCTTGAAGCGATCGCTTGACCATAGGACAATAACCCTGCCCCTCAAATCATGAACTTTAACTTTTATTAATATCTGCAATCTTATAGCTTTCTCAATTATGTTAGGATTTTACTCGTTTAAAGTTATACAAAACCCCAGAGTATACTTTCAATTTTTTAACTTTTTGTATAGAAATCAAACATTATACATTTATCTTATACATTTTAACCTTTCGACGAGACCGGAATTCAAATACTGATCTGTAATGCTCAAGCATGAACTAAAGGGTTATTTAGCACTCATTTGCTTGATTATAACCCAATAGTTGCATTATATACATTATTCTGTCTATGTATTTATAAACTTTTGTTAACATAAGTTTCTAAGTTTTCTCTATGCTTATTTTGTTTATGAACTCCAACTTAAATAAAAAATATGAATTTATTGTCAATTAACAAAATATATAAAGTTATTGAAACGGCTGAATTAGTTTATGGATCAATGGTATCTAGGATGAAAAACCAACCAGAAACATTTCTAGATAAATTGTCTAATTATTTGGAGTTCTGCTTCATCCGGAAAAATTGTTAGGACATCAGGCTGACATTGTTTGACTACTGCAACGATATCTCTGGCTCCTTCCTCATATAAATCTTTGACATAGCCAGTTCTAGAAAGTTGCGCCTCTTTTCCACTATCAAAAGGGCCAAAGTAATAAGTACAGCGCGGAGCAACGGTGTTAATTTCTACCCACCAGGCAAACTCTGACTAATTAGATTGAAATAAATTCATGAGGGATACCAATGATTGATTAAACTACATTAAAGACAGCCTTCTGGCATTTCCTGATAGCAGTTGCTACAACGCCAGTAAACTCTTCTCGAACTGACGTGACGGAGTAAAGTATTTGAACAGCAAATACAAGTATATTTGCCCTTGATAAATTGATTTATTTCTGTAGATATATGATTTTGGCTGCAACCATTAATCAAATTAATTTGACTTATTAATAAATGTTTCATGTTCAGAGCTAAATTGTTAAATTAATTTAGCTAATGTTGTTTTTATTTTTCACGTAACTTTGAAGATAAATGATGTCGCCGTCTAAAGTCCAGTACTAAGTGATATCATGTCCGCTTGATTACTTATTAAACCCTAAGAACCCCACCCCGCCAAAGC
>JAHCSU010000642.1 GCA_023522315.1 Nostoc sp. CCCryo 231-06 | reverse complement strand
GCGATCGCATCTGCTAGTAAATTCCACAAGATCAACCATGATTCAACTTAAAACCCAACTCACCCTCGAAGAATTTCTTACACTTCCCGAAGAAGATATCACCTACGAACTCATTGATGGTGAAGCTGTTCCCAAATTCCAAAAGGATGAGATGGCACCAAAATTCTTTCATAGTTCGATAACTGGTGCATTATTTATACTATTGTCTGCATGGGCGCAAGGAAAGGGGCGGGTTGTAATTGAATGGGCAATTAAGCTAACACGAAATCAACAAGACTGGGTTCCTGTACCAGATTTGACTTATGTTTCTTATAACCGTCTTTCTGCTGATTGGTTGCAAGATGAGGCTTGTCCTGTTGTACCCGAATTAGTCATTGAAATTATCTCCCCCGGCCAAACTTTCGGAGAAATGACCGAAAAAGCCACTGATTATCTAAAAGCTAAAGTTCAACGAGTCTGGATTATTGATCCTAGAGCAAAAACTATTACTATTTTTTATCCCGATATTCTCC
>JAHCSU010000641.1 GCA_023522315.1 Nostoc sp. CCCryo 231-06 | reverse complement strand
ATCCCCGACTGATTGATTCTGACTCCTGAATTCTGACTTCTGAATTCTTCTTCAAAATTCTTCTGCTTGCGGAAGCGGGAAGATTTCACCAGCTAAGTAAGCTGGAAAGTGCTTTTGGAAGTATAACCAGGAAGTCATATCTTCCCCATCTATCAATGCTTTTGGGGCTTTTTTATATAGAGGAATACGGTTATTAATTTCGTCTTGCAGCAGTGGAGGCAGTTCTGTTAAACCATTGACTTTGCTGCCAACAGCACTGTAGATAAGTTGACCGGGCCGATCGCTCATTTTCATCCAGGGAAGCCATTGACCAATCCGATCCCAACTCAGTTTGAGTTGAGAAACTGAGGAGAGGGCTGTATTGAATAAATCTGCGGTTGGCACTGTTAATTTAAACAATTCTACTGCCTGATAAATTGGATTTGGGCTGTATTCAGCAAATTTGCGATCGTCTGCTAAGGGATTGGGGTAATAAGGAAATATTTGAACCTCACACGACTTTGAGTCGTGTGATTCCTGCTTCAACGATCTGTGCCTGGATTACTCTAGGACTTACAAGTTCTC
>JAHCSU010000640.1 GCA_023522315.1 Nostoc sp. CCCryo 231-06 | reverse complement strand
TAGGAAATATTCTTGAATATCGATGTATTACATCTTGAAGTGCGGAATGTCGGCTTTAAGCAAGAGGCGGCAGTGGGGGGAGATGAGGGAGCAGGGGAGGCAAAATACCCCTCATCTTCTTTGCCTTTCATCCCAAGTTCTTCTGTAGACATTTTGCTGGTAGAAAATGACTTACCCAACGCTAATTTGATGCAAATTTATCTACGTAAATTGGGATATCAGGTGACTTGGGTTAAGAATGCTGCCGAGATGTGGGAAGCTTTAGCACAGTTAGAACCAGCGGTGATTTTGATGGATGTTCACCTGCCAGATGGAAATGGTCTTAAGTTGGTACAGCAGCTGCGAGAGAATCGGCAATATGGGGCGATTCCGATAATTATCCAAACAGCAATGGCAATGAAAGGCGATCGCGAAATTTGTCTAGCAGCTGGCGTAAATGACTATATTTCTAAACCGATTGATTTACAACTTTTAGCCAGTCTGGTGGCCAAGTACAGCAAAGCATCAATCACGGGGGAAACAGGGGAGCAGGGGAGCAGAGAGAAATGACTACAATGGAATTTGTTGGGTGCTATAGGGTTTGGGCAGGATTGGGAAATGATGCTGACAGAAAAATTTGAGCAATTAAGAGCCTTATTTCAAGAAATGGAGCAGGCGTTGATTGCCTACTCTGGGGGCGTTGATAGCACTTTGGTTGCCAAAATTGCTTATGATGCGTTGGGCGATCGCGCTTTGGCTGTGACGGCTATTTCTCCTTCGCTTTTACCAGAAGAGTTGGAAGATGCCAAAATTCAAGCCGCAACTATTGGGATTGGGCATAAAATCGTCCAGACTCACGAGATGGAAAATCCCAATTACACCTCTAACCCGGTTAACCGTTGTTATTTTTGCAAAAGTGAATTACACGACACTCTCAAACCTTTAGCTTTAGAGTTAGGTTATCCCTACGTGGTGGATGGGGTAAATGCCGATGATTTGCATGATTATCGCCCAGGAATTCAGGCGGCGAAAGAAAGAGGGGCGCGATCGCCTTTAGCAGAAGTTGGTCTTACCAAGGTTGAAGTTAGACAACTTTCGCAACAACTCGGTTTACCTTGGTGGGATAAACCTGCTCAACCTTGCCTCAGTTCCCGCTTTCCTTATGGTGAAGAGATTACTGTAGCTAAGTTACAACGAGTTGGTAGAGGAGAAATTTTCTTAAGAAAGCTAGGTTGGCAGAATTTGCGCGTGCGATCGGAAGGGGATACAGCCCGCATTGAATTGGCATCAGAACAAATTAAAGAGTTTGTGTTAACTACGGATTTACAGAAAGTAGTTTCTGCATTTCAAGATTTCGGATTTCTTTACGTAACCCTGGATTTAGAAGGTTATCGTAGCGGCAAATTAAATCAGGTTTTGAATCGGGAAGCCTTGAGCGTTAAATCATAAGATTTTGGTTGTATAAAGATATAGTTTATACTTATTTACTTTCTACGGAAACTAGAAAGCAACCGTTAATCCTCCAGATGTTATCTGGCTGTTTTTCCATAAAATATAAACCCCTCAAGGGAACTCCATCAGGAGCTAGTAGTAGTACTGGCTGAGTTATGTTTCCTTGGATTGCGCTTGAATTGCCGGACTAGCGAAGGCAAAAGCGCCTTGGGCATCATCCTTTTGAAAGGCTGCCAATTGGTGTTCAATTAGAGAACGTATGGTAATAGCATCGTTGTCAGTAATTTCCATAAATCTAAAAATTGCGTAGGCGCAGCCCGTCGTAGACATCGCTCCAAATGTCGGCGTTGGTGTAGCGATCGCTCACTTTTCACGCTGAGTCAGCTTGTATTCTATCTGCTGTAGTGCCGATCGCCACACATCATAACCCTCTTGAGACAGGTGCAACCCATCTGTGGTCAACTCTGGGCGCAAATTGCCTTCCATATCCGTAAACCAGCTATAAATATTTAGATAATTAGCGCCTTCTTGTTTGGCAATCTGGGTTAGTTGTGTGTTTATGTGCCGAATGCGGCTATTGGAAAGTTTTGCTACGCGAGTAGGCAAAATTGATTGGGCAATGATTTGAGCTTTTGGGTGAGTTTGTCGTAAGCGACGGATAATCCGGCGATAATTACGCAAAATTGTTTCATCACTAGCGCCTTTTCGTAAGTCGTTAATCCCAGCCATGACGTAAATCACATCCGGCCGCGTTACCGAGAATGCCCCTAATCTTTTTAAAACGCCACTAGAAGTATCTCCAGATATACCTTGATTCAGCCATAATTTCCCAGCAGGCAGTTTTTCTCTAGGAAACCACATGCTCAAAGAATCACCAACTAAGATACTTAGATGATTCGCACCTTGACCTTGAGCGATCGCTCTCGCTTCTAAAGCTAGTAAACTTTTCCAGTCATCATAAGTTAATTGACGCTTCTTGATCGACTCCCACAATGATTGCAAATTATCACTATCTACGCGTGTATAAATCTGACCTGTTTTCAGAGCCGCCAATCTTTGGTAGTAAAGTTGATTCCCAGATGTCAGTGAGAGGCTAGTTGCTTGGGCGCTGGGGTTAAGTAATGACTCTGTTGGGCCCTGACTACTGACTTCTGCTAAGGAGAGATCAACGCTGTTGATATTCCTATCACCTGCTGTTGGCTGCGAACTTTTTAGGGGTTGGAACGCTTGGCTGCTGAGTTCTGGTAAGGAAAGATCAACACTGGGGATGATTTGTCTACTTACTATTGTCTGCGAACCTTGTTTTAAATCCCACAGGAATCTAGAATTTTCTGCCAGGACAATCGACAAATGTGGAAGAGCCGATGCTGGTATTGCTAATCCTGTTAACAAGCCTGCTGCCAACAGATAAGAGTCCCTCATCGCTTTGTCTCTCCTCTACTCACTGCTTTTCCCTATGACAGCATTAGTTGCCTGTATTCAGGAAAATTTTACTTCGGTTAAGTTATTATTCTTATTTAAACTGTATAGTTTTGTAAAGCGTGTTAGCGAGATTATATTAGACAATTCATGATCTCTTTAAATTACGGTTTTTTTGGTGGTATCCAAGTCTTATGTGTGAGGATACTTGTACTGAAAGCTCTATTTTCACAAGCCGACCATTTTTTATAACTCAGTTGCGACAAATATTGCAAGTGTGTACGAACTCGGCAATTAGTAGGTGATTTTTGAGTATCTCAGGACAGAAGTTTTGCTTTTTGCCGTTGCTAATCTAATAAATAATCATTTGATAAAGAAAAGAGGTTAGAGCCTGAATCAAAAAGGTTTGGGATAACTCTAGAGCGATCTATAGCGCTGTTAGACACTATACCCGTTATTCTGGGATAATAAAAGTTAAATCTATTTTCATCCAAAAGTAGGCTCTTACCTTTAATGCCATAATTGAGGTTTTGATATAAATTTTCCATTTGTGGGACAGTGCCCTACATTTAGAAGGTTATTCTCTACATAGCTAATTTTAAATTAATGTTTACTTATTGAAGTATGAGTTGAAACATATTTAAATTAAGTTTTAACTATATAAAATAACTTGATGGGAGGTGCTAAGATTTAGGCTTAATCATTAGTGTTTTCCTTTTATTCCGTGGCTAGAGCTAGTACAGCGATTGGTGTGAGTCCCATTATTAAAGAGATTGTGCAAAAACAGGCACATTCAACACGTTTGACCCTGAAAGAAGTTATTCTGATGGGGATGTTAGCAATTGACAAACTAGATGAGCAAGGTCGTCAAGAGTTAGCAGATCAAGTTCATCAAATGCAGGTGAATGGAGAAATTTAAATAAGTAGTTATGAGTTAGAAGTTATGAGCTATAAATTTTAACTCCTCAGTCCTGAATGTTTACTTAATATCTTTATTGAGTAAAACGATAACGACTTCCCATTACATAATCCTCGTTAATTTCAAAAGATATCCATCGGCGTTGCAGAGTCTCAGCTACAAATCCGCTTGTGTTAGAACCTGCAAATGGATCTAAAACCATATCACCTTCATCAGTTAAGAACTTGATGAAGAACTCGGCAAATCCTTGAGGAAAACGTGCTGGATGGGGTCTAATTTCTGCTGCTTTACAGCGTCGGAAATAAGCACTATTCGATTCAGTATTAGCAATTTCTAGTAGATTTGGCGGAATTGCACCTTGGTTATCCTTTTGGAATTTATCCGAAATATCATGTCCACTAGGACGTATTTTAGCCTTATAGCCATTTTTGAGTAATTGTTTCATACTTGGGCTATAAGGCTTTAAAACTTTTCTGTTATCTGCTTTAGGATTAGGTGTCTTAGACAACCACCAAACTGTATTTACAGAATCTTTCACGCGAATCCGCCTGATTGTTACCCACTCAGCAGGGGTTGGCAGTCGAGCCGGATTATAGTGGTAAAATTCTTGAGCAAGAAAGAAACCTATTTCCTTGCATAATCTGACTAAAAGTTCGTATTGGTAGATACTCCGCACGGGATTACCAGGAAGGTAAGCGCCACCTAAATCTAGTACAAATGAGCCATTATCTGCGAGTACTCTTTTAAATTCGGATGCAAAAGGTAGGAACCACTCAATATATTTTTCAGCAGTTTCGTTACCGTATTCTTTTTTTCGTGTCAGAGCAAATGGAGGTGATGTGATAATTAAATTAATACTATTATCATCAATGAATTTAATAAGGTTCAGGCTATCACCTAGATATGCTGCTCCGTTCTGCTGGGTATAAAAGGGATTAAAAATTATTTCTTTTGGTGGCGTTATTAGTTCTTCTTGCAAGAGTTATAAAATTATCTGGGCTTTCTACTTATAACTTGTTTTGGTATTGTCTAAGGATTTAATTTTAAAAGTTATTTTTTTAACGCAGAGGGACACAAAGGGAAGCGCAAAGTAACGCAGAGAAGTATATTAACTCAAGACGATATCACCTTTTTGGAGAGACATTAGATAGGTTCTCCATCATCAAGTGAGTATATATCTGGTTCATTTTCAAGAAAGTTAAAGGCTCCTCCAGTCTGGGCAAGTTGCATTAAGTCACTGGTTAAAGGCTCTGATAAATCGAAAAATAGTTTTTCTTCCAAAAGCGATCGCTCATCATTAGAGAGACACAGGATAACTTGTATGAGAGATTCTACGAGTTTAATGTTCATATTGTATTTCACATATTTTGTCATTATCATTTCAGTATAATTTTAAGCTAAATACAGAAACAGGGAAACCCAGCAAATGCCATGTTTTATATCTGGAAAATAAAAAATTACCTCTGGTGTATAAAACTTATCAGATAAAGTCATAAGCATCATAACCTTGAATTTACCGAGTTTCAAAAAAAATCCCCCACCTTTCGGCAGGGGATTTTTATTACTTAACTACAAAACTAGGAGCCGAATTAACCGAACTTACCAGCAGTAGAAGCAATCAAGAATGCGGCGTAAGTCAAGACATAGCCAACAGTGAAGTGAGCTAGACCAACTACACGACCTTGAACGATGGACAGAGCCACGGGCTTATCTTTCCAGCGAACTAGGTTAGCTAGAGGAGTACGTTCGTGTGCCCAAACAAGGGTTTCAATCAACTCTTGCCAGTAACCTCTCCAGGAGATTAAGAACATGAAGCCAGTAGCCCAAACTAGGTGTCCAAATAGGAACATCCAAGCCCAGACAGACAAGTTATTCACGCCGTAGGGGTTGTAACCGTTAATCAACTGAGCAGAGTTAGCCCAGAGGTAATCGCGGAACCAGCCCATGAGATATGTAGAGTTCTCATTGAACTGAGCTACGTTGCCTTGCCAAATACCTAGATGCTTCCAATGCCAGTAGAAGGTAACCCAACCAAGGGTATTGAGCATCCAGAATGTAGCGAGGTAGAAAGAATCCCAAGCGGAGATGTCGCAAGTACCGCCACGACCGGGGCCGTCGCAAGGGAAGGCATAGCCAAAGTCCTTTTTATCGGGCATCAGCTTAGAACCACGGGCATCCAAAGCACCTTTGACCAAGATCAAGGTGGTTGTGTGCAGACCCAAAGCGATCGCATGGTGTACTAAGAAGTCGCCAGGGCCAATTGTCAAGAACAGGGAGTTAGTACCAGCATTAATGGCATCTAACCAGCCTGGTAACCAAACGTCACCGTAGTTAGGCCATGCTGTGTAAGCAATGCTATCTGGATTAGATAGCAAGGTGTCGAATCCGTACAGTACCTTACCACTAGCAGCTTGGACGAATTGAGCAAACACTGGCTCAATAAGGATTTGCTTTTCAGGAGTGCCAAAAGCAACTACTACGTCGTTGTGTACGTACAAACTGAGGGTGTGGAAGCCCAAGAATAGCGACACCCAGCTGAGGTGGGAAATAATCGCTTCTTTGTGCTGTAATACGCGGTCGAGTACATTGCCCTTGTTTTGTTCAGGGTCGTAGTCACGTACCAAGAAGATGGCTCCGTGAGCAAAAGCACCAAGCAACAAGAAGCCAGCAATATACTGGTGATGCGTGTAAAGCGCTGCCTGGGTTGTGTAGTCCTTCGCAATAAATGCGTAAGGAGGCAGGGCGTACATGTGCTGCGCCACCAAGGAGGTGATGGTTCCCAGAGCTGCCAAGGCTAAAGCCAATTGGAAGTGCAGGGAGTTGTTAATGGTGTCGTACAGACCTTGGTGAGGCAGGTTGAACTGACCTTCACTCTTGGTACCAGGTACTAAGCCAGACTTGGAGTTCAGCATTTCTTTGATGCTGTGACCAATTCCGAAATTAGTGCGGTACATGTGACCAGCAACAATGAATAAAACTGCGATCGCCAAGTGGTGATGAGCCATGTCAGTCAACCACAAGGATTCTGTCTGAGGATGGAAGCCACCCAAGAATGTCAGAATCGCAGTCCCTGAACCAGTGGAAGTACTAAATACATGACCAGCTGTGTCAGGGTCTTGAGCGTAAACACCCCAGTTACCAGTAAAGAAAGGTGTCAAGCCTGCTGGGTGGGGCAGAGTGGATAGGAAGTTATCCCAACCTACATGCTGTCCACGAGATTCGGGGATAGCAACGTGAATCAAGTGACCTGCCCAAGCCAAAGAACTGACACCAAATAGAGCTGACAAGTGGTGATTCAGGCGGGGTTCAGCGCTCTTAAACCAAGAGAGGCTAGGACGGAACTTGGGTTGCAAGTGCAGCCAACCAGCAAACAAGAATACAGCAGCGAATAACAGCAAGAACACTGAACCGTTGTACAGTTCGCCATTTGTCCGCATACCTATGGTATACCACCAGTGGTAGACACCAGAGTAAGCAATGTTTACGGGATTACTAGCGCCAGCTTGGGTAAAAGCTTCGATCGCTGGTTTACCAAAGTGGGGGTCCCAAATCGCATGGGCGATGGGACGGATATGAAGGGGATCTTTAATCCACTGTTCAAAGTTACCTTGCCAGGCTACGTGGAACAGGAGGCTGGATGCCCACAGGAAGATGATTGCCAAGTGACCGAAGTGAGTTGCGAAAATCTTTTGGTAAAGATTTTCTTCCGTCATGCCATCATGGGTTTCAAAATCGTTGCCTGTAGCGATCGCATACCATATCCGACGAGTCGTCGGGTCCTGTGCGAGATCCTGGCTAAATTTCGGAAATTTCGTCGCCATAGGTTTAATAAATCCTCTGACCTTTAGCCATCAAGTACCAGCTGGGATAGTTAGGAGTTATGAGTTGAGAGTTATGAGTTGAGAATTATGAGTTGCAAGTTATGAATTTTAAATTTTTATTCCTAACTTCTAACTCCTAACTCCTAACTCCTAACTCCATTCCTAACTCCTAACTTGTAGAAAGCTGATTGCTACCCTACTGAAAGGATGTGTGCATGGAAGAACGCCCAAGTTGTGGCAATTCCTCCTAAGAGGTAGTGAGCTACCCCTACAGCCCGACCCTGAATAATACTCAGAGCGCGAGGCTGAATTGCTGGTGCTACCTTCAGTTTGTTATGCGCCCAAACAATGGACTCAATCAGTTCTTGCCAGTAGCCGCGACCACTGAACAGGAACATCAAGCTGAATGCCCAGACAAAGTGAGCGCCTAAGAAGAGTAGACCATAGGCAGACAGCGCACTGCCGTAGGAATTGATGACTTGTGTAGCTTGTGCCCACAAAAAGTCTCGCAACCAACCGTTGATGGTAATGGCGCTTTGGGCAAAGTTACCACCAGTGATGTGAGTCACATTACCGGCTGAATCTACCGTTCCCCACACATCTGATTGCATCTTCCAGCTGAAGTGGAAAATTACAATGGATATTGTGTTGTACATCCAGAAAAGTCCGAGGAACACATGATCCCAACCAGATACTTGACAAGTACCGCCACGACCAGGACCGTCGCAGGGGAAGCGGAAGCCCAGGTTTGCTTTGTCTGGAATCAGACGAGAGCTACGGGCAAACAGTACACCTTTGAGCAGAATTAGGACAGTAACGTGGATTTGGAATGCGTGAATATGGTGGATTAAGAAATCCGCCGTACCCAAAGCAATGGGCATCATCGCTACTTTACCGCCTACAGCCAAAATTCCACCACCGAAAGCATAGCTAACGGGTTCTAGCGCATTGGGAGCAGTGCCACCAGGAGCTAGGGTGTGAATGTTTTGTACCCACTGGGCAAACACTGGCTGCAACTGAATTGCAGTATCAGAGAACATGTCTTGGGGACGCCCCAAAGCACGCATTGTATCGTTGTGAATGTAAAGTCCAAAGCTATGGAAGCCGAGGAAGATACACACCCAGTTAAGGTGAGAAATAATCGCATCTCGGTGACGAAGCACCCGATCCAGCAAGTTGTTTTGGTTCACAACTGGATCGTAATCTCGCACCATGAAGATGGCAGCATGAGCCGCACCGCCGACTATACAGAATGCACCAATCCACATGTGGTGGGTGAAAATGCACAACTGTGTAGCATAATCAGTTGCCAAATATGGATAGGGGGGCATCGCGTACATGTGATGCGCGATGATGATGGTCAGCGAACCCAAGAAGGCTAGGTTAGTAGCCAACTGAGCGTGCCAGGATGTGGTCAGGTTTTCGTAGAGACCTTTGTGACCTTCACCTGTGAAAGGGCCTTTGTGGTTTTCTAGGATCTCTTTAATGCTGTGACCAATACCCCAGTTGGTACGGTACTGGTGACCAGCAATGATAAAGAGAACTGCGATCGCTAAGTGGTGATGAGCAATATCAGTCATCCACAAGCCGCCTGTTACTGGGTTTAGACCGCCCTTGAAGGTGAGGAAGTCAGCATACTGACCCCAGTTCAAGGTGAAGAAAGGTGCTAAACCAGCAGCAAAGCTGGGATACAACTCGGTCAACAAGTCTTTGTTCAAGATGAACTCGTGGGGCAAGGGTATGTCTTTGAGAGCAACACCTGCATCCAAAAGCTTGTTGGTCGGTGCGGACACGTGGATTAAGTGACCTGCCCATCCCAAGGAACCACAACCTAGCAATATTTGCAAGTGGTGATTCAGCATTGACTCCACATTCTGGAACCATTCCAGTTTGGGAGCGCGTTTGTGGTAATGGAACCAGCCAGCAAATAGTAATAAGGCTGCTAATACCAAGCCACCGATCGCAGTCACGTAAAGCTGGAAGGAATTTGTGATACCCCAGCCACGCCATACTTGGAACAAACCAGAGGTGATTTGAATACCGTGGAAACCACCGCCAACATCACCGTTTAAAATGTCTTGTCCCACAATGGGCCAAACAACTTGAGCACTTGGTCTAACGTTCAACGGATCGCTTAACCAAGCTTCGTAGTTAGAAAACTTCGCGCCGTGGAAAATCATCCCGCTCAACCAAACCATTATTACGGCTAAGTGGCCGAAGTGGGCTGAGAATATCTTGCGGGATATATCTTCTAAATCGCTTGTATGTGTATCAAAATCATGGGCGAGTGCGTGCAGGTTCCAAATCCATGTGGTGGTTTTGGGGCCTCTGGCTAAGGATCTGTCAAAGTGTCCAGGTTGCGCCCATTTCTCGAATGAGGTTGGAACTGGATCGTTATCGACGATTACTCTTGCCTTTTTTTCCTCTCGCTCCGGAGGACTTATTGTCATTCGACCTCCTCTCTTGATAAGGAATGAGGAATCAGGAATACCACAAAGTTAACCATTACCGCAAATTCCATTTTGCTGAAGCCGCGATGAAGACCGATGTGGATTGTTGTTTCTCGTTGAATTATAGAGTCTTAACTTGTACTTTGTTGGAGATAGTTGGAGATATTTTAACAATAATTCAAACTTGCTGAAATATTGCTGGAATTCCTGCCTTAACTGCCTTTTAACTTTAAAGTATTTGTCCAAAAGTCAATAGATTATCCATTTAATTTACAAAGAATAACAATTGGCAAATTTTATAGTTTGGTTGTATGAGCCGATGTTCCAGCTTTGGCTGCTATTACTCATGAACATTTGTGTCATATTTCCATTGTTGTAAGTAAAAAGCTGTAAAGAATATGACTCATTTTAGAATTTCCTGAGATACACAAGAAAAGCTATGGGATTTGAGGCAGATTTCACCTTTTGGGCTATAGTTCCAAATGGACAGTTTGAGCCAAAATAATCTCTAAATTGTCGAAGACTATCACTGGGTGCAACGCATGAACTCGTGGCAGAAAAGAGTGTTAGAGAAGCTTCTCCCTGAGAGGTTCCCGATTTTCAGGTGGGTAATTACATTGGTGCTGGTATTAAACTTGACCAGTTGTGGTGAGAAAGTCAGTAGCCAGGAAGTATCTACTGACTATAGAAGAGAAAACTCTCCACAGATTTCTCAAATTTCAAAGCAATTTTCGGAAGTTTCCCCACCATCTGTTATCCAAGAACTGCGGACAATTTTAGAAGTTTATCAGCCACAAGTGACAATTATTACTCCACAAGCTGATGAAGTTCTCCAAGACAACAAAGCCAGAGCCAGTTTTCAGGTTAAGGATCTACCAATATTTAAAGACTCACAATTACAACTAGGGCCCCATCTACACGTAATTCTAGATAACCAACCTTATATCCCTGTTTACGATCTGAATCAGCCCTTGGTTTTGCCAGACTTATCTCCAGGTACTCATACCCTGCGCGTCTTTGCCTCTCGTCCTTGGCATGAAAGCTTTAAGAATGAAGGCGCTTATGCCCAAACAACATTTCACGTCTTCACCAAAACCGACGACAATAATCCAGATCCCAAGTTACCCCTGCTAACTTACAGCCGCCCTCAAAGCAGCTACGGAGCAGAACCAATCTTACTGGACTTTTACCTAACTAATGCTCCCCTGCACCTCGCCCTGAAAGACAACCCTAACGACGAATTCAGTGATTGGCGCATCCGCTCCACAATTAATGGTGAAAGCTTTATTTTTGATCGCTGGCAAGCAGTTTATCTTAAAGGCTTCCGTCGAGGAAAAAATTGGGTAAAACTAGAATTTCTCGATAACCAGGGAAATCCTGTCAAAAATGCCTTTAATACCACAGTTAGATTGATCGACTACCAGCCAAATGGTAAAGACACTTTGTCGAGAATTACCAGAGGAGAACTCACAGCAGATGAGGTGCGCGGCATTGTAGATCCAAATTATAGACTTGCACCTACGCCGTCCGTTGAAAAAACACCCCAAATACAACCGAAAGTAGAAAAACAGCCAATTCCCGAAACTGAAATTCCCAAAGAATCTGAAACAAAGCCAACCAAGCCAGAACAACCAAAATTGGAAGTTCCAACGGTACCATCTCCCACCTTGTCCCCGATATCGCCAGAAATAATTACGCCTAAACTAGAACCTCAGCCAGAGGTAACACCAACTCTTGAATCAACGCCGTTACCTGAAAAAGTTGCGCCTCAGCCAACAAAACCTAGATTTGGCGGATTTTTCAACCGTCGGGCTGGTAAAGTCCCCACCCCACAAGCACCAGTTGAGACATCTCCTAGTTTGCCACCCACGCTACCAGAGATTATTGAGTCTCCTGCACCTGAAATAATTACGCCAATACCAGAACCACAACCAGAGGTAACGCCAACTCCTGAATCAACGCCGTTACCGGAAAAAGTTGTCCCTCAGACAAAAAAATCTAGATTTGGCGGATTTTTCAACCGTCGAACGGGTAAGACACCTACTCCACAAGTAACAGTTGCGCCATCTCCTAGTTTGCCACCTACGCTACCAGAGATTATTGAGTCTCCTGCACCAGAACCACAGCCAGAGGTAACGCCAACTCCTGAATCAACGCCGTTACCTAAAATAAGCGCTCCCGAAACAGAAAAACCGGAGTTAACCAAAGACACTCAACTGTTAGCTTTCATCCCTTGTCTAAAGCACAGATGTGTCCTCCTGAGTCGGACACATCCTCAAGGGCTTTCAGCTTTTTCCTTGTAACTCTTGCGCTAAAGCCTCAACAAACGCGATCGCACCTACAGGATTTCCGATATTATCCAACACGGGACTGTAGCAAGCGATCGCTCCCTCTCCTGGTACTATTGCTACAAGTCCACCACCAATCCCTGATTTCATCGGTAAACCAACTCTGACTGCAAACTGGGCAGAAGCTTCATATAACCCACAAGTTGACATTACAGCGTTGACAATCCGGCGGTTTTGTGCTGATAAACAGCCATTTTCACAAGCTAGGAGTTTTCCTAACAGGGCTAAATCTTCAACTCGCCCAGATAAACAGCATATTTGCTCGTAGGTGTCAAGTGCTGTTTCCAAATTTTCTAGATGACTTGTTTCGGCGAGATAGTTTGCGATCGCTTCATTGGCTGTTGAGCGGGTTAATCGCACTGAAGCCAGCATGACCTCATCTAAGCTTAATTTGCAACCTGCGAATTGGTTAAGCCATTGACAAAATAAAAGAGTGCGTTGATTAGCATCCTTTCCTGGTAACTTATCAGACAAGGTAATTGCCCCACTATTAATCATCGGGTTACGGGGATGGCCGCGATCGGCAACCAACTGCTCTAAAGAATTGAAGGGTTTATCCGATGGTTCCACCCCAACCCACTTAAAAACCGTTTCTGCTCCAAAATGTTCCAGCAGATAAAGTAACGAAAATGTCTTAATAACGCTCATTAGCGGGAAAATACAAGCTGCATCCCCAAAACTGATACTTTTTCCCGATTCACAGCAGATATGGGCTGCAAACCAACCAGGATTAGCCTTGGCTAATTGCGGAATGCGATCGGTAACTCGCCCTCGTTTAGCTTGGGTTTTGGCTAGTTGCACCCAAGCTGATAACTTCGCAGTAGTTAGTTTGTCAAATCCTTTCAAAGTGTAACTTTTATAAAAGTTTATTTATTAAATAGTAACTAACAGTATAATTTGAAGTATATCAAGGCTTTATGATACTGGATAAACACAAAGATTAACATCTATAACTTGCGAAATATTTCGCAAGTTATAGATATTCAAAAACGATATAAAAGTTTATAGACAACAGAACTTTATTGGAAGTAAGTTTATGAAATTATCTAAACTCTCTAAAATTCTAGGTTTAACAACAGCATTTGCAATTTCCTCACAAGCTACGTTGCTTATTCAACAAAACAAGGCTCTAGCGGATGCTAGTACATCATTGACAAATTCAGTGACAAAATTTACAGATTCATCACAAGTTAAGTTGCTTATAAACCAGGTTCTAATGGGTACTGGTAAATCTATTCTTAATACAGGCGAATACTTATTGCCTGGTCAAGGCTTGATTTCACCTAATGGGCGATTTGCCGCTGCACTGCAATCTGATGGAAACTTTGTTCTTTATGATTTAGCCTCCACTACTCTGTGGGCATCAAACACTCTTAACACAGCAGTTATGCACATAGTTATGCAATCCGACTGCAATTTAGTCACTTATGCATTTAATACAATCCCTATGTGGGCAACTGATACATCTGGGCTTGGTTCTAGTTGTCGTCTCCAAGTTCAAGATGATGGAAACTTGGTAATTTATAGAGGTGATAACGTTCCTTTATGGGCAAGGGGTACAAGATTGTGAGGCTAAAGATAAGCTGCCTTGCTTCATCCAATGTAATGCATTGATATAGCTAGAGATACTGGCACAGTTAATGGTACAGGATTGAACTTTTTGATTGCGAAATATTTGAATTTAGCAGATCCGGTAGAACCACAGATCAGATGTTGTTTGAAAAGTGTGGGGATTTAGAGGGATCTATAAGTTTTGGTATCTACAAGAGGACTTTTCAAACATCCTTTCAAAAGTGGCGGTAGCAACCAAGTTTTTAAAATATTAAGGAGTAGGGTGCAATAGACCTGCCTTATTTTCAAGGCAGGTCTAATGACTGTGGGAATCATAATTAATTATCCGAGCATGATATGAATTACGAATTACCCCTCTTCTGTCAGTTTCCAAAAACTTTTGCCATTTCTGAATTCTAGAGCTTTTGTATACGAAGCGATGGCTCCGCCCGCCGTAGGCATCGCAAGATTTTTTTCTAATAACAAATACAATAACTAAGTTTTTGTAATAGGATAGCTTGTATTGCTTGACTGATAAAGCTTCTAGAGATTGCCCCCCGGAGAGTGATAGAAAAGGGATAGTATGATTCCCCGTGTCAGAGCGCCAGAATTACCACAAAATTACTCTTGGCTCAATACCGATAAACCCTTATTTATCAAAAAACTTAAGGGTAGAGTCGTAATCTTAGACTTTTGGACATACTGCTGTATCAATTGTCTGCATATTCTGCCAAACCTGAAATATTTAGAACAAAAATATAAAGATAGCCTTACCGTTATCGGCGTTCACTCTGCCAAATTTGACAACGAAAAAGAAATAGAAAATATTCGCCAAGCTATCCTCCGCTACAACATTGAACACGCAGTTGTAGTTGACAGAGATTTTCGGATTTGGGAAGAGTATGCTGTGCGTGCTTGGCCTACGTTAATAATTATTGATCCAGAAGGTTATGTGATTGGCCAGATTTCTGGTGAAGGAAATCGTGATACTTTAGACGAGTTAATTCAAAAGGTAATTCAGCAACATCAAGACAAAGGCACAATTAATTTTCAAGAGTTCAGCTTGACTTTAGAAAAACAGGGCCAACCATTAATCACACCCCTAGCTTTTCCTGGTAAAGTTCTAGCTACTCCAAGGGGTTTATTCATTGCTGACTCTGGACATCATCGCCTGATTATGAGTAGCTTCGACGGCGAAATTCTGCACTTGATTGGTACTGGAAAATCTGGCTTAACTGATGGTGCTTTTAACGAAGCGCAATTTTTTGCACCACAGGGAATGACTTATGATGCCGAAAATGAAATTCTTTATGTTGCTGATACAGAAAATCATACACTGCGGCGAGTTGACTTGAAGCGTCAAGTGGTGGAAGCGATCGCAGGAACTGGTGAACAAAGCCGCAATATCTATCCTCATGGCGGTGCTGGTTTAGAAACTGCGCTAAATTCTCCTTGGGATTTAGTGAAAGTGGGAAATACCTTGTTTATTGCAATGCCTGGGCCTCATCAAATTTGGGAAATGGATTTAGAAACTAGCATCATTAAAACTTATGCTGGTACTGGTGCAGAAGCTTGCGTTGATGGTTCACTTACCGAATCTGCCTTTGCTCAACCTAGCGGTATCACCACCGATGGAAAAGAATTATATATCGCTGATAGTGAAGTTAGTTCAATTCGTGGTGTGGGAATTGTAGAACCCTATCAAGTGCGAACTGTTTGCGGTAGCGGTGGTTTATTTGGTTTTGGCGATGTAGACGCACAAGGTGAAGATGTGCGTTTACAACACTGTTTAGGAGTGGAATTTGCTCAAAATTTTCTGTGGGTAGCAGATACTTACAATCACAAAATTAAATTAGTGAGTCTCAGTGGCAATTGTCAAACAATTTTGGGAGATGGTACTGCTGGTTTACAAGATGGACAAGGTAAGAATAGCCACTTTTTTGAACCTTCTGGATTGAGTGCGATCGCTTCTTTTTTATATATTGCCGATACCAATAATCACGCTATCCGCCGCGTAGATTTAAATACTCTTGAGGTGACAACGCTAGAATTTATTGGTTTGTGTGCGCCGGATGTATGTATTCCGCCGAATTTATAGAATGATAATATCACGCAAAGATGCAGGTTTTTTCATTGCGCCTTTGCGTGATATTTTAAAGAGAATAAATTAAATAGTGCTATAGAAATCCTATTTGATCTGTCAATACCGAGAGGCTCAGATCCCCGACTTCTTCAAGAAGTCGGGGATCTTTTTGTTTGTAACTTATTTAGGATTGCTCTCTAAACTATTTTTAACGGCTTGAATACCAGTATTCTCACTGTATTGATGTTAACAATTGCAGATTAAAATAGTTAATCGGTTGAAATTATTATGCGGGCACTTCCTAAATTAGATTGACTACTAGGATTAACATGAACAAAGTATGCCAAATATTGGACTCTGATGCTGATGTTTTGTTATTTAATAAAGATACGTATATAGTTAGCAGATTCAAAGAATTGATAACTGAAAACTTTAGACATAAATTTTGTACAAAATTAGATAATACTAATGTTACTATTTCAAAAACTTTTGGAAATATATCCATAAACGAAGTCTATTTTCAAGCTAAAGATATAATATGGCAATCTTCTAGCGTAGGCATAATGTGTAAACTTTTAAAAGTTGGTTCTATAAACTGGCAAGCTGGGAGACTCAGAATAAAAGTATCTACAGAAATTATTTCTCCATATCTACAAAAAGATTCGTTACATTCAGTTAGTATGAAATTTACAACTGGCGAACTGAACATTACTGTAGTGTTAGAATTTTATCCTGATAATCCTAGTGAACCCGAATCGCCTTTAGATGATATTCGTAAAATGATACAAGCAACATGAACACCATCCTCCATATCACCAAACGCCAACAATGGGAAGACGCGAAAATACTCGGTAGTTATCGCGCTGATTCGCTAGAGAGTGAAGGTTTTATACATTGTTCAAAGTCAACGCAAATAATCAAAGTCGCAAAGAAATTTTTTAATCATCAAAAAGAATTGGTACTATTGTTTATTGATTCTGAGAAAGTCCAAGCTGAAATTCGTTATGAAGAGGCGGAAATTGGCGAATTATTTGCTCATATTTATGGTGAGTTAAATATTGAAGCTGTGTATCAAGTGATTGATTTTGAAGCTGGAGAAGATGGTTTATTTGAGTTGCCGCAAGAAGTTATAGATTTAGAATAACGTAGACGCTTCGGCTTGCCGCAGGCTACCGCAGAGGTGCAGAGAACGCGGAGAAGTGGAAATGAGTTCAGCACTTAAAGGGTTTCGATAATGGGTAAGAGAACAGATATAAGACAGTCAGGGTGAATAAAATTCCCGGCTATATAAACAAGTCTAAGGAATTCCGCGCTTTACTTAAAGAACGGGGAATTAATAATCCAGAGCAATTGTGACCGAATTTAATTTACAAATCCAAGAAAATAGCGATCGCTTCTCTTCTAATCTAGAGGATGCAGCGTCTAGCTTACTTCCCTTCAAGGATACGATACACTGCGTCAACACTAAAGGCAATGATCGCCTTGACCGTTTCCTTTCCCAAGAATTACCAGATTTATCCCGTTCCCGCATCCAACAGTTAATTGAACAGGGTAACGTCCAACTTAACGACAAAGTTTGCACATCCAAGAAGATTAATGTCAAGTTAGGCGATCGCATCACTCTCGAAATACCAGAAGCGCAACCTTTAGAACTGCTTGCAGAAGATATCCCTTTAGATATCCTCTACGAAGACGACCAGCTACTTATTCTTAACAAACCCGCAGGTTTAGTTGTGCATCCTGCACCCGGTCATCCAGATGGCACTTTGGTAAATGCTCTATTGGCACACTGCCCCAATTTACCAGGAATTGGCGGAGTCCAACGTCCGGGAATTGTCCATCGATTGGATAAGGATACAACGGGTGCGATCGCGATCGCTAAAACAGAAGTTGCCCATCATCACCTACAAGCACAACTCAAGGCTAAAACCGCACGGAGAGAATACTTGGGCGTGGTTTATGGTGCGCCAAAAGTTGAAAGTGGCAGAATTGACTTGCCGATTGGTCGCCATCCACAAGACCGCAAAAAAATGGCGATTATGCCTGTTGAACAAGGCGGACGAGCCGCCGTCACTCATTGGCAAGTACTAGAACGCCTCGGTAACTTCACCTTAATCCACTTCCAACTAGAAACTGGACGCACCCATCAAATTCGCGTCCACAGCGCTAAAATGGGTCATCCCATTGTCGGCGACCCAGTTTATAGTTCTGGTCATTCAGTAGGGGTAAATTTGCCCGGTCAAGCACTGCACGCTTGGCGACTAAAATTGCAGCATCCCGTATCTGGAGAGTTGATTGAAGTGACAGCAAACCCTCCCAGCCATTTTACAAAACTTTTAGAGATGTTAAAAAGACGAACTACACTTTAAGCAATAAGAAGTGAACTACCCACAGTGACTTGGAGTACCAAGTACAGTTTGGGCTTCTGTAA
>JAHCSU010000639.1 GCA_023522315.1 Nostoc sp. CCCryo 231-06 | reverse complement strand
GCACGGCAGTGCCGTGCCCCTACGGGTGTACCTCACGTAAACGAGAAACGCTATAACTGCAATAAATTAATCACGTTGAGGTTGTTGACCGCCAGGAATTAAAAACAAAAAGTGATTTTATTTTTACTATTTCTATTTTTCACAAATGTTATATATATAACAGACGTAAGCCTTTAAAAGAATCTTAAATAAATCTAAGCTATTGTTAATGATTAATTCTTTTTTAATGAAAGTGAATTAAATAAAAAAATATCTTAGTATTGAAAAACAAATATTGATAAATACGTGGAACTCTACAAGCATTATTTCCTCAATCACGTATGGTAAACAATACAAAAACACCTAGCCGATGACTAACGTACTATGGCTACAAGGTGGTGCTTGTTCCGGCAACACCATGTCATTCCTCAACGCTGAAGAACCGACAGTCTGTGATTTAATTGCCGACTTTGGCATCAATTTACTTTGGCATCCTTCCTTGGGAGTGGAACTGGGCAATAACTTGCAAACACTGCTACGGGATTGCATTTCTGGCACAATTCCTTTAGATATCTTGGTATTTGAAGGCAGCGTTATTAATGCCCCCAACGGCACAGGCGAATGGAATCGGTTTGCCGATCGCGCCATGAAAGATTGGTTAGCAGACCTCGCGAAAGTTGCTAAATTTATCGTCGCCGTGGGAGACTGTGCCACATGGGGAGGAATTCCCGCCATGTCACCTAATCCCAGCGAATCAGAAGGTTTGCAATTTCTCAAGCGTCAAGGAGGCGGCTTTTTAGGGAAAGATTTCGTATCACAAGCCGGATTACCTGTAATTAATATACCTGGATGTCCCGCCCATCCCGACTGGATTACGCAGATATTAGTTGCGATCGCTACTGGACGCATAGCAGACATTGCTTTTGATGAACTAAATCGTCCCCAAACCTTCTTCAACACCTATACCCAAACAGGTTGTACCCGCAACGTCCACTTTGCCTACAAAGCATCAACCGCCGAATTTGGTCAGCGTAAAGGCTGCTTATTTTATGACTTGGGTTGTCGCGGCCCCATGACTCATTCTTCCTGCAACCGCATCTTATGGAACCGCGTTTCATCCAAAACTCGCGCGGGAATGCCTTGTTTAGGTTGCACAGAACCAGAATTTCCCTTCTTTGATCTCAAACCGGGAACTGTATTTAAAACCCAAACAGTAATGGGAGTTCCCAAAGAATTACCGCCAGGATTCAACAAAAAAGACTACGCCTTACTCACAATGGTTGCAAAAGATGCAGCGCCAGCTTGGGCAGAAGAAGACTTTTTTACAGTTTAGTCATTAGTCATTGGTCATTGGTCAAAAACAAATGACCAAGGACAAATAACAAATAACGAAGGACAAATGACAAATGACAATTCAATCATTAGATATTTCGCCCGTCGGTAGAGTTGAAGGGGATTTAGATGTCCGAGTCGATATTGAGAATGGGCGGGTAGTCAACGCCTGGACACACGCTGAATTATTTCGCGGATTTGAAGTGATCCTACGCGGTAAAGATCCCCAAGCCGGATTAATTGTCACGCCTCGCATTTGCGGAATTTGCGGCGGTTCTCATTTAACTTGTGCATCTTGGGCATTAGATACAGCTTGGGAAACAGAAGTTCCCCGCAATGCAATTTTGGCGAGAAACCTGGGCCAAATTGTCGAGACAATTCAAAGCATCCCTCGCTATTTTTATGGTTTGTTTGCCATTGACTTAACCAATAAAAAATACCGCCATAGTCGCTTTTATGACGAAGCCGTGAGACGCTTTGCTGCTTTCACAGGCAAATCTTACGAATTAGGCATAACAATCTCCGCTAAACCCGTAGAAATTTATGCACTCTTAGGCGGACAATGGCCCCACAGCAGTTATATGGAAATAAATTAGGGAATTGCTTATATAGTAAGGATTTGCCAGGATATGTGTAATGATTCCCTGGTTTTTCCTTAAGTTAGGCGATAAACCCACGGTCAGCTACGCCATAAGCAAAGATAGCAAGCAGTAAATCCATTTATTTTTCTCTGCTAAAAGTTATTTGCTTTTCTCAGGTATTACCTAATTTTTCCCTAACCCTAGATTAGCGATCGCAGTTAAGGAAGTACAAAACAAGTAGTTAAGTATAATTATTTTCTTGCTGTTGAAGTATAAAGCCGGGTTTTTCTCAATATAAATACGCAAATAATAATATCTGAGTTTAAATAATTACATACTTGCTTGAGTATAGAAGTATTGATTTATTTGGATATTGAGCGATCGTTTTTTTAAAGGTGTTTAACGTTCCGGTTGAGCGGCAAGCGATCGCTCCCAACTAAAAACTAAAATATCATATTTGTCCGCTCCAATGATTTGTTATGCTGCGATCGCAATGTAGGGTGTGTTAGCGATAGCGTAACACACCTTAAATTAACATCAAGATGGTGCGTTAACGAAGTGTAACGCACCCTACAAGATCAGCGATCGCACTGTAAAAGTGAAAGTTTCTCTTGTTTTTCTTTCTCCTGTTGCTGTTGTTGAAAATCCTGAATGGATTCTAAAATCACTTCTGGGTGTTTGCGAATGACCTGAAGAACTTGCTGTTCGACATCTGAATTTAGATCTGACGCAAAAGCTGGTGATGGTGATAAGACAAGCATGAGGCTAACTAACGAGACATACAGTAAGAAGAAAACTTTTACCATGACGAGCCTCTTACACGATTATTTTCAAATTGAGAATTTTCTTGCCTTGTTTGATCGCGTCTCTGTGGCGTAACACAAACATGATCTGGAGGCACAACTTCTCGCCATACGAACCCTTGTTTACAAGTGTCGGGATTATAAGGCCCACCGTTTGTTTCACGACGACTTGCAGCGTTATTATTATCATCAACTGCCTGAGACCTCGATTCAGTCCGAACGCATACATGATCATCTGCTATTGCTTCTCGCCAGACGAATCCTTGTTTACATGTATCTGGGCCATAAGGAAGATTTGGTAAATGTATATTTGGGTTTCCATTGCTAAAATCTCTGGATAAATACCCAAATCTGGGTGGATAACAATATCCGGGTAATAGACGGAATGATTCGGTATATCTACCCGATGCTTAAACAAACAAAAATCCCCAATTAGCCCTTCCTGCCATCCCCAACCCCAAAATCGTCTAAACTCAAAGTGTCCGCCAACTGCCAAAATCCCATGTCTCGCTGGTTCAATATTGCAGGTCCTTGTAAAGACGATATCCACTATATGCTATCTCCAACAACACGATTACCAGATTTGGAGGAGCTAATCCAACAGCGTAGTTATTTTGTCGTTCATGCACCGCGACAAACGGGGAAAACAACGGCAATGTTAGCCCTAGCGCAGCAACTTACCGCAACTGGAAGTTATGCAGCAGTAGTGGTATCGGCAGAGGTGGGAAGTGCATTTAATCATGACCCAGGTGCAGCAGAATTGGCGATTTTGGGAACTTGGCAGAATACAATTCAGGATAACCTACCCCCAGAACTACAACCCCCAATGTGGGTTTATAATGCTCCCGGTCAGAGAATTGGCGAAAATTTAAGAGCTTGGTCACGAGCGATCGCGCGTCCCTTGGTATTATTTATAGATGAAATTGACTCTTTACAAGACGAAACCTTGATTTCGGTTTTGCGACAGTTACGTGATGGTTATCGCAGTCGTCCAGAAAATTTTCCCATATCTGTGGGATTAATTGGTTTGCGCGATGTGCGGGATTATAAGGTTGCATCGGGTGGTAGTGATAGATTAAACACATCCAGTCCTTTTAATATTAAAGTCAGTTCGATTACTCTGAGAGATTTTAATGCTGTAGAGGTGCAAGAACTATATCAACAACATACAGAAGAAACAGGACAAATTTTCACTCCAGAAGCCACAGCCACAGCCTTTGATTTAACTCAGGGACAACCTTGGTTAGTTAATGCTCTTGCTAAAGAAGTTGTGGAAAAAATGGTTAAGGATAGAAGTATTTCTATTAAAAAAGAGCATATTTTACAAGCTAAAGAAATATTAATTGCCCGTCAAGATACTCATCTTGATAGTTTAGCCGAACGCTTACGGGAACCAAGGATAAAAGCGATTATCGAGCCGATGTTAGCGGGTTTGGAATTGGGGGATATACCCAACGATGATATTCAATTTGTGATTGATTTGGGTTTGTGTAAAATGCACCCCCAAGGTGGATTAACCATTGCTAATCCAATTTATCGGGAAGTTTTACCCAGGGTATTAACTGTGACACCAATGGCTTCCCTGCCAGTAATTGCACCAACTTGGTTAAACCCAGAAGGGGAGTTAAATATAGATGCGTTACTTGCAGCATTTCTCAAGTTTTGGCGACAGCATGGAGAACCATTATTAGGTAGCACTGGCTATCATGAAATCGCACCGCATATCGTATTAATGGCTTTCTTGCATCGTGTTGTTAACGGTGGTGGAACGCTGGAGAGGGAATATGCAATTGGTAGTGACAGAATGGATTTATGTCTGCGTTACAAAGATGTAACGTTAGGTATTGAGTTAAAGGTATGGCGGGAGAAAAAGCGTGACCCCCAAACTGAGGGTATTGAGCAATTAGAATCCTATTTAGCCCGTTTGGGGTTGGATTTTGGTTGGTTATTTGTGTTCGACAGGCGTAAAAATGCCCTACCAATGGAAGAACGTTTATCCACCCAGGTTGTTGTGACGGAAAATCAACGTGCGATTACTGTGATTCGGGCGTGAGTATTTTGAATTATTGATTTCTTTGTTTGGATATTGAGCGTTCGCGCAGCGTGCCGGAGGCATCGCTTTTCTCAAAGATGTTTAACGGTGAAATTATTGAGTTTTTAGCAGAAATACATGGTACGATCAGACGAATTGGCAAAAATGCAAAGCCACCTATGAATTACAGAAATTATATCACAATCGAAGCGAATAAACGCGGTGGTAAGCCTTGTGTACGTGGCTTGCGAATTACAGTTTATGAGGTGCTTGAATACCTAGCTTCCGAGATGACCGAAGCAGAAATTCTTGATGATTTTCCCGATCTAACGCGAGAAGATTTAAAAGCTTGTATTGCTTATGCGGCTGACCGTGAACGTCGGCTTATGATTTCTCCATTATCAGCATGAAATTACTGTTTGATGAAAACTTATCCCCTAAATTATCCACCCGCTTGAGCGATCTTTTTCCAGACTCACTTCATGTTCGGGATGTAGACATGAAAGCAACGATAGACCCGATAGTTTGGAATTATGCAAAAGATAATGATTTTATGATCGTCTCGAAAGATGCTGATATGCACGATCTGAGTCTAGTGTTTGGGAATCCCCCAAAAGTCATCTGGCTTAGACTTGGAAACTGTTCTACCTTACAAGTTGAAAATTTACTGCGTAGGGAGTTCAGCACGATAAAATTATTTTATGAAGATGAAAATTCATCATTGCTTGCCCTCTCATAATCGCACTAAAAAATTGGAACTGCGTTCAAGTCAGTAATAAGGTGCGTTACATTCCATTAACGCACCCTACAAGAGCGGCGATTACTAGGTCGCGCTGAGTGCAAGGCACACGCTTCGCGAACGCTATCGCACTAAAAACCTTAAACCAGAACTCCTGCCATCTCCCTAATTCGATTTGCCCAGGTTTGAGACAAGGTTGAAATTTCCAGACGACTAGAATCACTTACCCAAGTCTCCAACCAATGGGTATGCCATCGAGACAATTGACGTTGTATTTGAGCTAATTCAAAGGCACTGTCCACATCTAAATCAATGGCTGTCAGTTCTAAAAATACTTTACTTTCTCTAACAATCCCAAGTACCCCTTCCCCATTAACCCCATCCAAACTGAGAGATGCCATTTGCAGAAAGTTCTGTGCCAATCGTTCAAGACGGACAGAAAGGCGATCGCACCGAAACGCAATTTGTTCTACAGTCCAGTTATTCATACGCCTCCTAATAACTTGTGGATGATTTGTTTGACCTGTTCCCGAATCGCTGGATCTAAAATCTCCATCGCTCTATTTTGACGTGGCCGGAGATTTACCATTGATTCATAAAAAATCTCTTGAGAAATAGGATTCCAACTCGCGCCCCAAACATCCTGCTGTTGACTTCCATTCTCAAGTAAAATGGTTTCGCAGTCCGAGTGCATTTCACCTCCACCTGCCAAAATTTGATGACGTATATCTACGGCTGTTTTAATATAGAAACGATTAGCTTGAAGCATCTCGTTGATTTGGGTAGGTGTTGCAGGTTCTTGTAAAATATGAATGATCAAGGGTAAAATACTAATAAATTTATTAAATTATTCTGTCATATTACCTTAAACGATATTAACGTGATCCTATTTCAATCCCTTGATAATCTAAGCTAAGATTCTCTAATTAATAGCGAACTGACAAGTCAGCACTTGCGCGATCGCAGTTAATAATAGTTAATGAAGCACAAGAAAATGGATATTGAGCGATCGCGCAGCACGACTTAGGAATCGCTTGGAAAATGCCTAGAGGTTCAGGATCTAGACGAATATCAACATCAATCGTAGAACTACGCCACCCAATTAATAAGGCACTAGCACCACCTGTAAAGTAAATGCAGCCTGAACCTTGACCTTCTCTACCCAAGGCTTGCATAAGTCGTTCTATTTTCAAAAGAGTCAACATTTGGGCGCATCTTTTTTCACTGTGATTAGATTCGTCAATTTGCGACTTTTTTTGAGCATTGTCTATTCTCCATCCTAGCTGACCAGAAAGCTTGAAAGGGACTCTTTCAATTCAAAAAGGTGCGTTACATTTCATTAAGAAAACTCCACAAGATCGGCGATCGCGCTAGACAGATTGTACGCGCTCGTCCCCAACCTTCAACGACTTCTAGAACACACTCGTTTAGGCTTCTAAGCCATTCTCTTATCGCGTGTGTCAATTGATTTCACAAGAAACAAGCTTAACAGAATCAAGACAAGAGCAACGTAATGTGGAATTTTCTTTATGAATTTCAGGAGTTTGTAGTGTTTTGAAATACTAATTTTTTTGTTTTCTGAAATATGCAAAATACAGACATCTAATTTCTTAAAAAACTGTGAATTTTCAATATCTAGAATAACTGGCAAGTGTTTTTCAACAGATTTATTGACATTTTTTATCGTATTAATATAGTATTCACAAGAATCCAACCCAATTAATGCAAAAAGTTTTTCGTTATCCTTGTATTTCAAGTATGTGATGCTAAAGATCAAGACCAAATAAAATTTGCAGACTAATCTTGCCTTTAATCCATTAGAAAGATACGATTGTGATTTAATAATCGTGCCAACAAAATCTCCATGCCGATTCTCGTCCTCACTCCATGATTTATAAAGTCCAAAAAGAGGGTAAATAGAGTATTCAGGATAAGATTTCAAATGATCAAAAATATTTATGTAATAACAACTAGATATTTTCTCGGATAGATAAGTAGAATGAATAAACCATGAAAAAGGTAAGAAATGATATTTTCTATCTTCTTTTTTTAGAAATTCCAAGCTAGGTGTGAGATGAAAATCTCTCAAAGCTTTATTTAGAAAACTAGCGTGACGGGCTTCATCACGAGACATGAAGGAAAAACCATCTGAAAGGGTACTATTTGTTTTCCTAAGTTGATATGACAATTCTTTGTACAGGATGAATCCTGAGTACTCAGCCGCACAATACATTTCTAGAAGCTTAATTATGAGTTCTCTCGCTTCGCCTTGAATATGATCCCAAGACTGGTTAAAACTGTTATCACGTACAAATTTGTCTTTGTTGTAGTCATTTTTTAAATCTGTAATAACGGTATCAAAGTCTTCTTGAAATCTTAAATAATCAATATTCGCAAGCTTCTTGATATTGGTTGTATAGAATCCTGGAGAAATGGGAGTTTCTTTTACTAGGACATTAGTGTTTGACTGTGTATTGTCAGCATTTGACATATTTTAAGTTTTCTATTAGATATTTAGTCTCAATACTACTTTTAAGAGAATACCATTAGTCGTAGGGTGTGTTAGCGATAGCGTAATACACCTTAAATTAACATGAAAACGGTGCGTTACATTTGTGTATATTTGATTGTGCGTTACACTTCGTTAACGCACCCTACAAGATCAGCGATCGCGCTTTTGTAACTCAACAAAGAAATTGATCCGTTCCGGTGCAGGGCAGTTGTTAGGCTTTGTTAAACAATGGTTTCTGAGCTTTTGACTTGATTCTTCTCAAGATCAGTCTGCTCTTGGAGTTTGCGAACAGTGAGCAAAACTAATGCTATAGATTCGGGGACAAGCGCAGCAATAGCAGTAAGCTTGAGCGACCAAGTTTCGGATTCATTAAATAACCCTGCTACACCACCCAAATGTGCAGATATGATATCAGTCACATCAATGGCAATACATGCAAACAGAAGTGTTTTCACAGTATTTCTATTTGCAGAAGCAACAAGCACAGCAAGCACAATGTCTCTAATCGCCCAAACACGAATAGTGTAGGGCATTTGAACATTTGAATTTATAGGAATGCTCATCTGCTCCATCAACCAATATGGGGCAACATAGCCGACGGTACTGAGACTAAACCGAACAATGCACATTAGTCCGATTAGAAGAGCAATGTACCAGATTTGACCTCTCATCTCACTTTTTCATAAGGGGTGTTTGTCACAACTTAAATAGACATTAGGATATATTGCCTTAACCTATCACTCAAGAAGCCTAACGGCTGAATTGAGCGGCGATCGCCTCTAACTCAAACCAAAAATATCATATTTGTCCTCTCCAATGTTTTTTTATGCGGTGATCGCTTAACAATTATTTATGCTACCGGAGTGGTAAAGCTGTTCACAGTCCTCTGGATTTTTAGACATTTTCCGAGAACTTCCACTTTTCAACTTTCAACTTTAACCTTTCATTCTCCATCCGTAGCGCCAATATTTCATTCTTCTGCAACTCAATTAACGACTTTTGACTAATTACCTCACCAAAGGCTTTTTTCCGGTTTTCAATACCAAACCAACGCTGGTAGGTTTTTGTATGTTCATCAACAGTATGACCTAAATTGTCTGCTGCGGCTTTAATGGGTATTCCCTGAAGATGCGCTCGAATCGCACAAGCATGACGCAAATCGTAGGGTTGAAACTCAATTCCCACTTTTCTAAACCATCTGGATATATCTCTTCGCATCCAATTAATATTTTGCACAGATGCAATTTTTGTCACCTTTTTTTCTAAAATCTTTAATGATTTGGGATTTTGTAAATCAAATAATTCTATCCATTCCGGTACAAAGGGGATAACTTCTCGATATCCAGTTTTTGTATTTTTATTGACTTTCCAAGTATGGTCGATATTTTGGGGAGACATCCACCAATTAATATCTGGTTCCACAAATAATTCCCTTGGTCTTAACCCGAAGGTTGCCAACATTCCATATACCCAACGCCACATTTCCCAGGTGTCAATTTCATCAGTGATATTTGTATTTTTGCGATTAAGGGCGAATTTTTCAAATAGGTCAAAAGAAGATACTATTTTATCATTGTCAGGTATTTCTCGATGGGCAGGGGTGACATGATCCCTTGTCACATCAAGTGCAAATCCCAACTGAAAGGTTTTAATAAAAACAGAAGTTACCGCAATCAGTTCATTTTTTTTATTTCCCTGAAATGAATTAATAATTTCCTCAAAGTTATTTTTTGTTGTCAAAGTGGTTAAAGGAAAGTTTCTTTTAATTACAGATATATAGTTAGAAAAAGTATTTTCACTGGTGATAGTCTTTTGACGGGTTTGATAATATTTATCCTCAAATGTATCTAATAATTCCCCAATATTTTTTATCTCTTGCTTCTCTCTAGATTTAATTCCTAAATACTTCTCATTCCACTCGAAAGTATGACGAGCAATTAATTTACCCAACTCGTAACTTTCCTCGATCGCAGTTTTCAGCCCCTCTAAATTGGCTGGTATCCCTAGAGACAAGTCATACTGCTTTTTTTCCTTACCCAAGCTGCGTTGGCTTCTCTGCGAGACGCTCCGCGAATGCCCGCCGTAGGCATCGCCTGGTTTTAACGGTAGGGTAGCCCGTAACTGAAGAGAATTGCCAGTTTGTTTAATGGTAACTCTAATTCTATCCCTCTTTAAATTAGTATTAGCTTCGACAAACTTCTGCTCAAAAACTTCTTGATACTGTAATTCTGTTGCTTTTATTTTCGCCATTGTTCCCCTATAGCTGCCGTCTGTGGTGTTCTGCGGCTCAAAATCTGCAAAAATATCGGCGAAAAAGTCCCTTGAGTCTGCATTTGCATCCTCATCTGTAGATGGGGGATATGTCTCCGATATTAAGTTTTGGCGATGCCTACGGCGGGCTACGCCTACGCAATTACCCTGGTTTTGATTTTGCCCGCTCATTCCCTAAATATTCCCTTATTTATAAGCTGAAATGGTGAAAATAAAATGTTATTGTTGAGCAAAATCACTTTACACAACAAGTTATTCACGAACATTTTTAGCATACCACCAGTTGCCATAGCAGTTATATGGTGCCTGGTGGTGTGATGTGCGCCCCCACTCTCACAGACATCACCCGCGCTTGGGCAATTCTCGAATACTTCCGCACCAATTGGTTAGAACCAGTGTGGTTGGGTTGTTCATTAGAACGCTACGAACAAATCCAAACCTATGATGACTTCAGGGAATGGTTAGATGAAGACCGAAATCATCGAGATTCTGACTTAGGTTTTTATTGGCGCATGGGTTTAGATATTGGTTTAGATAGATATGGTGCTGGTGTTGGTAAATATGTCACTTGGGGATATTTAGCCCATGAAGATAAATACCAAAAGCCGACTATTGAAGGACGAAATGCGGCGATGATTATGAAAGGTGGAGTGTATGACAGCTTCGCAGATACTCACACCTTAATGGATCAGTCATTTACCCGCGAGAATACAACTCACTCCTGGTACGATGAAGGGACAGCAGATATTCACCCTAGCGATCGCACCACTAAACCCACTGCAATCAATACAAAAGACTTCGATAACGCCTACTCTTGGTCAAGTGCAGTCCTTCACAAAGACTTCGGACGTTTGGAAACTGGCCCCTTAGCGCGTCAATTAGTAGCTGGTGGTAAACATGGCGAATCTTGGCAACACTACGACGGCTTTATTCTAGATGTATTCAAGGAGATGGGTGGTGCTAGTATTCATGTGCGTCAACTAGCACGAGTTCACGAACTTGTCAAGTTATATCGTCAAGCTGAACACTGTTTACGCGAATTCAAATTAAACGACCCCTGGTATATCAAACCCAAAGAAAAAGATGGACGCGGTTGGGGTGCAACGGAAGCAGCGCGGGGTTCCTTGAGTCACTGGGTAGAAGTGGAGGGTGGTAAGATTAAGAATTACCAAGTTATTGCCCCTGGTACATGGAATATTGGCCCTCGTGACGGGGAAGGTATTCGCGGCCCCATTGAAGAAGCTTTAATTGGGACACCCATTTACGATTCTAGTGATCCTGTGGAAGTTGGTCATGTGGCGCGATCGTTTGATTCATGTTTGGTGTGTACAGTCCACGCCCATGATGCTAAGACTGGTGAGGAGTTAGCGCGTTTTCGGACTGCTTAACGAATGCTAATTTTTAATAGCTAATGACTAATTATTTTTTAGTTAGTCATTAGCTGTGTTTTTTACTATGTTAGATATTATGCCATGATTAGAAATAGCTAGGGCATGAGGGAAAAGTTTATGAATATAACTATAGAAGCTGTTTATGAACAGGGGGTACTCAGGCTATCACAGCCGATTCCATTAGCTGAAGGAACTCGTGTTGAAGTTACTGTAATTTCAACTGAGGCTAAACTTAAAGACAAAACTCCTAGAGAGATTCTGGCACAAATTGCAGCCATGCCCTTAGAAGTTAGCAATGATAAGTTTTCTGGTCGAGATCATGACACTATTCTTTATCCTCCGCATAGTACAACATGATCTTTGTAGACACCAGCGCCTGGTTTGCTAGTATTGTTCCTTCTGATACTGAACATCAGGCAGCGTCTTTATGGGTTAATCAAAATATTCAGCCATTGCTAACAACAGATTACGTTGTCGATGAAACCCTGACCCTTTTGAGAAACCGTGGAGAAATGTTGAGGGCAATCAGCTTGGGAGAGGCATTCTTTTCAGATAATTTAACGACCATTTATTACCTAACAAAAGAAGATATTCAACAAACTTGGCAGGTTTTTTGTCAGTTCTCAGATAAAAACTGGAGTTTCACGGACTGCGCCAGTCGGGTTGTGATGAATAAACTCCATTTAACTCAGGCATTCACCTTTGATCATCACTTTCGTCAATTTGGATTCGTAAATGTTGTACCTTGAGAGTTGTGCGATCGCATTTGCTATTTCAGCGACTACATTTGCTATTTTGGCGATCGCATTTGCTATTTCGGAGACTACATTTGCTACTTTGGCGATCGCATTGGACAATGCTTACTTACAGCTTAGAGATTTCCAAGAAATAAATTATCCCAAATTTATTTTTTATAGATTTGTAGGGGAGCAAGAGATTGCGCCCCTACAATGGGATATTTTTTTAACTGGAAGTTCCAAAAATGCCGAAAGCGCAGAGACAAAAAGGTAAAAAACGAAATATTTAGCTTGATTAAAACACAATAGTATTAGACCCTTAGAATATTTGCTGCTATTTGCTGTGCTACATCTTTGTTTTGCCAATAACTTCCGTGAGCGTTGCCGCCATTTGCCAAAGCCAAAAACGTTTGTCGGATGGGAGGAGTTTGAGCAAATAAATTCAATAAACCAGAGTCACTAGTGAGAACGTCTTCTACCTTAACGTAAGAACTAGAATCGGGAATTAACTTGATGATGACATTTTCTAGCGGCCAAGCAATTGGATCGCCAGGATGTATAAAATTGAGCCAAGACAACTCTCGATCTCCTTGGGTAAGGTTCTTCAACAAATTACTTAAACCAGGGCTGATGTCATGAGTACTTTCATCATTAGCATTTCTACCATTGATACTAATTAAGCTAAACAAGGCAATAGGAGAACCCATAGTTTGAATGCTAGCCAGTCGGATACCTGTTGTAGGGTTGTCCCCAACGCCATAAAGCCTATCTCGAATATCCTTTACACTCTGATGGCCAGGAATTTCCTGATTATCCCAACGGCTGGCAAACAGAATGTCAAACAGTACAATCGTCCCCCAACTGTGAGTCACCAAATGTAGGCGATCGTCCTGTTTATACTCTTTTAAGCCTTTAAATGTTTGTTTTTTGAGTTGGTCAGCCGCCATTGATCCAATTAGACGACTGATGTAGAGTCCTCCATCCCCGACAAATTGCAATATTTGCTTCTGGCGAAAATCTTGAAACCAGAGTTGGTTCCACTTAGACGAGCCTTTCAGGTTTGTTAGTAGTTCATTCAAGGCGGTTTGGTTGACATCACCCCAGTAAAGAGGTACTTTGATGCATTCACGATTACGATCTTTCTGGCGGACTAGCTCAACAATCAAATTAAACAACTTATCGGCATAAGTGTAATTATGGTTCCTTTCGTTTTCTTTCGATTCCCGTACATTTACGCCATGCAGAAATAAAATATAATCTTTTCCCATAGCTAACTCTGCTTTCCTTAACTAATTAATCAAAGTGGGTGATAATCTTCTTAAGATTGCCATGATAAATACAACTTGAATACATCTGTAAATATTCTTTAAAATATATTCTTGTAATTGTGGTTTTCCCGTTAATCGACAATTATTTCACGATGATGGGCATCATCGCTCTACTCTAGGGTGATTTTTGCTTGAGATATCTAATAATCTAACTATTTATTCAAAAGCCGTAGCGTAACACACCAAAACTTCTAGAAACGATGCGTTAGGCTGGCGTTAATGCATTTGCATAAAACAGCAATTTACACGGTAAGCTTGTGTCTGATTTAGCGCTACATAATTATCTCCCTCGCGTTCCCGATGCAGCATTGCAAGAATACATAGAATGGTGTGTTTTAGAGCAGGCTCAAGCCGCAGAATGTAACTTTACTCCCGATAGAAGTAAGTTAGATAATTTGCCACCAGAAGACTACGTTCCTAAACTTGTCGAGCAGTTCATGAAAGTTAAACCAGACCCAATTAAAGCAGGTTTGGTAGCTGCGATCGCAGGCAAAGAAGCTGACAAACATGCTTTATCTGGTTTAGCGATCGCTGCTGATTTTGTGTCTCTTTATATCAAGTACTTAATTCCTAAAGAAGGAAGTACTAAAGAACAGGCTGAAGAGATATTAACTCAAGCATCACAACATCAGTATGAGAAACTAACTGAAGTTGCCAAGAAACATGGTGTAGAGTTATAGTTTCCTGCTGATAACTTAGTTTTTCAGAGGCTTTGTCTATATTTTGGACTTTAGACAAAAAGCTTTGTTTGCAAATGTCATTTGCAAACAAAGCTTCTGGCCATCATAAATTACCTGATTCTAGTAATACAACGCGATCGCTAAACTTAGCTGCCAGTTTGCGATCGTAAGTCAGCACCTGAGTGTCAGATTGAATTGCTGCTGCCACGAATAATGTATCGTAGAAAGAATGACTTGCCTCAACTGCCAGTTTTAGAGCAACATCCCGAATTTGAGAGCTAGAAATCATTATATCAACCAATGCCTCAGCATCTTGCAGCGCATCTAAACCTATTTGCAAGGGTAGTTGCCGAAATTGTATCCATTGCCAAATCACATTGCCCAACTCGGCAAACAACGAATCAGGCACTACAATCTGATCTACGGTTTCTAAAGCAGCGATCGCCTGTTCATACCTATCCTCTACGTGTAAGAGCGCATAGGCAAATACCATCGTATCAATCACCATCAGGGTCGTCCTTCTGATTTCCAAGTCTGCACCCGACTTTCTGATTCCGTCGGTAACGCCTCTGCTCGTTGACGAATACGAGCAAGCACTTCATCACGTTGGCCATAACGTTTTTGCAACAAATCGCGGACTTCTTGCTCCATCGAAATCCCTTTTTGTCCTGCCAAGCGTTTAATGCGATCGACTAACTCATCAGATATATTGCGAATGGTAATTGTTGCCATACTGCCTCCTTTGCTAGTGCTATTTTACTAGCGGATTATTACCTTTATGCTAGCAGTTTGCTGGCATCAAAGTAGCCTAAATTATTTCAGCATCCCATGCTAACTATTATTGGTTGCGGTAATCTCAATCGCAGTGACGACGCAGTAGGCGTTATCATTGCCCAACGCTTACAAAAATATCTAGCTGAAAACCCTTATCCTGATGTGCGAGTTTATGACTGTGGCACCGCAGGGATGGAAGTAATGTTTCAAGCTAGAGGTAGTAAACAATTAGTAATTATTGATGCAAGTTCAACTGGTTCTGAACCTGGTGCTGTGTTTAAAGTTCCAGGAAAAGAACTGGAAGCAATGCCCGAACCTAGTTATAATTTGCACGATTTTCGTTGGGATAATGCTTTAGCCGCCGGACGGAAAATCTTTAAAAATGACTTTCCCGAAGAGGTGACAGTTTATTTAATTGAGGCGGCAAATCTTGCTTTGGGGCTGGAGTTAAGTCCTGCTATCAAACATTCTGCTGATTTAGTTTTTGAAGAGGTAGCTGCACTTATCAGCCAAAATAATGAAGTAGAAATTTCTAACAGACGCGATTAATCGCGTCTCTATTCTCTTATGCCCAATCCCGATAAACAGAAAGTTCGTCTACCCTCATTTCAAAAGGTACGCCTTGAATCTCTGGCGGACAAACACGGATTTTAGCACTGTTAACAATTCCATATAGCAATGTCCCCATTGGCACGATTTTTTGCAGAATACGCCAATTACTAACTTGATCGGGACATTCAATTACCAATGTTAGAGCATTGGCATGGGTTGTGACATACCACCGACAATTAGATAAAAGATTTTGAATAGTGCGATCGCAAGCTTCATAAAAGTATCTACTAATAGAATCCTCTAGTTGCTGACGCAGTATAATATCTGCCGATGTCGGTTGTATTGGATGTGAGTCATCACCATTGAAGTAATACATCTCTCTAGCCATCTTTCTTTAGCTTCCTGCTTATATTCCAATCACCATTCCATAAAGTACATCTTTATTTGTTTCTAATAATTCTTGGGTTTCGTCATCATAATAAGCACCAAGACCACTACACTGAATTCCCAAATAATTACTAGTTAAATAAAGCCTCTGTCCAAGAAAACCAGCTATTTGCATAGCAGTTTGATAGTTTAAATAATCTGACACGAAAAATAAAGTTACAGCGCTATCTTTAGCAATAGCCTGATTAATACATAAGTAACCTGTCTTTTCACTAAAATTACCCGTCTTAACCAGATACGTACCTTTATATAACCCAGGTGTCATTCCCTCTACCCGATGCACCACTGAGTAAATTTCTATCTCCTCATAGTTTTCTGTCGGTATTGACTGCTCAATTTGCTGCACTATATATAAATAGTCTTCTTGAGAAATAGACTCTTTCCGGAAACGTCTAATAGAACGTCTATCCCAAACTGTTTGATAAAATTTATCCTGATCAAAATCAAATTGAGGATACTCTAATTTCTGCTGACGACTCTTTTTTAGAGTAGTTGCTTGATAGGCATCTTCAATAAATTGATTAGATTCAAAATAATCAGTACCAGACACAAAAGGAACTTTCAGCCTTAAGCGTCTGATTTTCTTGTCTTGTATTTCTCCTGACACCGCACAAGCTGTAATAAACTCTTTATTCTCAAAACCCAAATCTGAATTGAGAGCAAGTTTATCAAAGTCAAAAATTAGTTGTATATCTCGGTTGTGGAGAAAAGCTGAAGCAGCAACAGCACCTAAATGGTGTCCGCTATCTAAAAAGCAATATCTGATGCTTCTATTTTGATATTTCCAGCTAGACCTATAATAAACACAACTAATTAAAAAGATGAATCCGTTGATACATTTACTAGGTATAATATAATTCTCCAACCCATCATCAATTAATTCATAGATGAGAGTTAGACAATTATTCTCAACTTCTAGATGGTATATACCATTTACCATTCCCTCAATCCCGCGAACCTGTACGTAAACTTCTGTAGGATACAGAGCGCCTGCTGATGGATTCACCCGCAATTTATAAGGGCCATCTTTATATACTTTTTCCAGTGTTATCGCACTGGTTAAGGAGATAAAAGAATGAACAGGATTATTGAGATTTAATTTCACTCTCCGATAAAACTTTGGATAAACTTTAAATGGAGATGGCTGTGTTGAGGCATCTACATAATTTGGATCAATTTGTACCGATAAGTAAGAATGCTTGGTAGCTTCATGATAAGCTTTGCCCGATATTTGACTTTGTGGCATTTTTAAGTATCCTTAAAACTTCTACGTTGCTAGCAAAATCGATAGCTTTATAGTCGTCTAAGTTTTTCAAATCTAAGTTAGGATCATGCTGTAAGAGTAACTTGACGACTTCTGTCTTCCCGGCTGAGGCTGCGTACATTAAAACAGTTGCACCATTATCATTTTGGTTATCAATGTTAATGTTGACAGCCAGCAGTAAATTAATTAAATCGTAGTGATTACCAAAACAAGCAAACCACAAAGCATTGTTGCAATCGCTATTTCGAGCATTGATATTCACACCTGCATCAATTAATTCTTTGACGACTGCATAAACTCCCTCTCTTGTAGCTTTCATTAAAGCTGTATCGCCATTTTCACCTGGTTGATTTAAATCCCCAGCATTATAGCCTTTTGCTATTAGCCATTGGATTGTAGTTTCACTCAAATCTTGCCTGCTTACTTGGCTCATAATTATTCTTTAAACACCACAAAAGTCAGTATTTTTCAAGCATATATTTGCTTAAAAAACTTAATGGTGGGTATTACCCACCATTATTTTAAAATGCTATCCGAGTAGCTGAAGTCTAGTAGATTACCAAAGCAAATTTGCTAGGTATTCAAAAGTTGGTTAAAACGAAAAAATCTTTCTCCACTCCCGTCTACCCACCCTCACCCAGTAATTTTATGTTGGTCGAGTACTAAGTTAACTAGCAACAATTTAGCTTAGTTATATATTATCACTCTGATAAGTTTGAATCATGAATCATTTATAAATATCCCCAGATATATCTAAGAAAAAATATTGAAATACAATTAAAAAGCAGTATTTATTACAATGTTATTTCGTAATATAGACTAATAGCAGATAGACCTTTTGCGTAAATAATCAGTTACTAGTATACTATTGCGAAAGTTTGCCTAATTTTAACAATTTGCTTAAGCCCATTGTCTTATTCTTGTGTTTAATAAAACAGATGAATGAAGCTGAGATTTCCTTTATACCACTGAGAGTTATTAAGAAATCTCAAATAATTTCCTTTTTCAATCAAAATTTGCTAGCTTATTTAAGTATAAATAAGTAAAAAACAGACGAAACATGGAAATTAGCGCTCGTAATTCTCTCAAGGGTACTGTAAAAAAAGTTGTGCCTGGTACAGTTAATACTGAGGTAACTTTAGAACTAGCACCAGGAGTCGAGTTAGTGTCAATAATCACAAAATCATCAGCGGAAAAGCTGGGACTTGTAGAAGGTAAGCAGGCTCATGCCGTGATTAAATCATCAGATGTGATCATTGCTGTTGATTAAAAAATAGGCAAGTTGCCTTTTATTGCAAGCGTCTCTATCTCTAATACCGAATTGCATTTATATCTATAAATTGAGTGACCTCACTCCTGAAATTAATTAGGAAAGGAGTGAGGTCAATGTAATTCGTAAAAATTCTTTGGTCAAGAGAATATTATTATAGATATTAATTAATTCAATTATCAATAACGCGGACATAAATAGCGCGAACACTTTCTATATCTAGTGTTAAAGATGTATTTCCTACTTTAATAAGTAATGAGGGAAAGTGTTGTTCTAAAGTGATAGCAATCCCTGGTTTTATCCCCATTAATATCAGGTTTTTCAAAATTGTTTCATTCTGACTTTTACAGAAGCTAACGATTCCTCGCTCTCCTGTTCTCAATAATTCTAATGAACAGCCAGTCACACTAAAGTGGGTAAACATTTAAATTATAAATTAGGAATTATGAAGGGAAGAAGGAAGTATATTTTCATCCTTCATCCTTCATGTTTTATCAAACAGAATTCAGGAGTCAGGAGTCAGAATTCAGCATGAATTCTGTACGACTGGCGGATAGCGCAGCGTTAGCGAGTCTTCTCCCAAGGGGAGACGCCAAGGGCGAACGAGCGTCGCGTCTTGATTCTGACTCCTGACTTCTGAATTCTTCTTCAATTGGTTGCCAAAAGCAGCAACCAAGGTAATAATTTAGACGAGATAGGGTTCTTGATGCGTCTTAATTGTGCAATTAGAACGAGGATAAGTGACACAAAGTAGAGCGAATCCTTTAGACATCTGCTCGTCATCTAGGAAGTTTTGATCTTCTTGATTAATTTCACCTTCAACGACCTTGCCAACACAACTAGAGCAAGAACCTGCTTGACAAGAAGCTGGCAACTCAATACCACTTTCTTCTGCTGCGTCCAAGATTGTCGTCTCTTCGTCAACTTCAATTGTGGTGTCGAGGTCTTCTTTTTTGTTGATTAATCTAACTTGGTAGGAAGCCATTTTTCGATTCTCCTCAAACGTTATACAGTTGGTCTAATTTACGAATTTTTTGAGCAACCTATCCTACTTTTTACTTCCTTTCTTCTTACAGAGATGCTAGGTTTAGTCGGCTTCGCTATAGGAGTAAGGGATGCAATGCGAACTAGAAGCTATCTCAAGAGCATTGAAACTCTGCGGAGTACTTCTATGGGAGCCTCTACAATCAAACTTGGCACTAACGGAATGATGTTAGCTGCAAGGTACACCAGTAGGGGTACCGTCGTCTGTTTTGAAGGACTTTCCACAACCGCAGGTATCAGTTGCATTGGGGTTGATAAATTTAAAACCGCTTTCCATCACTCCCTCAACGAAATCAACAATAACTCCGTCTAATAACGGCGCACTTTTGGCATCAACGTAAACTACCACTTTGCCTTGGTGACTTACTAAATCATCTGGTTGGGGCTTGCTGGTGATATCGATCGCATATTCATAGCCACTGCAACCACCATCTTTTACAGAGATGCGGACACCTTTAGTTGCGCCATTAGCGTCGGATGCGGAACCTTTGAGGAATGCCCGCAAATGAAATTCTGCTTTTTCTGATAAAATGACGGCCATTAGGTCTCCTGATTTGTAGCGATTAGTTGTTCTGATTTCAGGTGGGGACGAAAATTAACTATTTTGTGCAATACCTGTGGCTGTGGGTTCCATCGAATTGGATTGCGCGTGTCTCCAAGGCGCACTATTACCGCATACTGGACAAGAGCGATCGCGGTGAGAACGGCGTTTAGCAAATTCCATTCGATTCAAGTCCATTGTCAGCAATTGAGATAATAGAGGCTGACTAAACCCGGTGATCAGCTTGATAGCTTCCAAAGCCGTTAGACAAGCTAGTGTCCCAGAAACAGCGCCTAGAACTGAAAAGCCGCGCTGATCCCAATCAGGCTTTTCGGGAAACAGACAAGACAAACAAGGAGTCACACCAGGAATAATCGTCGTTAGGTAAGCCTCCATCCCATTCATTGCGGCTTCCACCATTGGCTTACGCGATCGCACACAGGCTTCATTTAACAAATTGCGCTCTGTAAAGTTGTGGGCGCAATCAAGAGCCATATCAGCAGATTGCACTAACGAATCTACATTTTCCGGGGTGATGTAATCATGAATAGCTTCCACTTGGACATCAGGATTAATCGCATCCAAAGTTTCTTTAGCTTTGAATACCCTTGGCTTACCTACCCAATCATCAGTCATGAGAACCTGACGATTCATATCATCTTGCCGCAAGTCACCACCCCGGACTAAGATTAGCCGCCCAACGCCCGCTACTGCTAAGTAAAGCGCCGCCGTACCGCCTAATCCCCCCACGCCTGTAACCAGAACTGTCGCTGACTTCAAGCGTTTCTGTGCTGTTTCGCCAAAATTTGGAAGCATCATTTGGCGACGATAGCGTTCTAATTCGGTAGGCGTTAGGTTAACCAATTTATACCTCCTAATCAGAAGTGATTTCTGTCAGTGTGACTACATTTTTCGGCTTGTCGTTAAACACTTTGAACAGCTTTTGTTCGTGGGGTGTTGATTCGATAAATAGCTGATAGGCTTTTTGCAAAGCCAAAGAATATTGATTTAATTTCTCTTCTTGACTTAAGTCAGGAGAATTATCATCAATTTCTTGGATGTATTTAGAAAATTTTTTCAGAATATGTAGACGATTGACATTCACAACGTCTAAATCGTAGGACAGGTTAAAGAAGTGAAAAAATTCTTCCGCATCTACGAGCTGCTTGAATTCATCAATAGTTCCAGTCATTTGGCATTCTCCAATTTTTGTAGATGTTGCTTAAGCTCATCTAACTTACGATAGATTTCATAAGTTGCGGCTGCAACATCCATAAGTTGTGTGTAATCTGTTGGCAGACCTTCAGCTAAATCATGCAGATCCATTTTCATTTGACCTGCTTTACTGTTCAGCCGTCTGATTTGTCCTTGTAGTTCCTCAATACTCGTTTCTTCCGCTTGCACAATCAGCCACTCCTTATCTACAAGTTAGGAGTTAGAAGTTATGAGTTATAAATTAGTAACTGTAAATCATCAATTATCAGTTAATAGTTAACTTAACTCCTAACTCCTAACTCTTAACTCCTAACTACTTAAAGGTTGCCAACTTCCGGAAAGCGCTTCGCCAAATCAATGCCTTTTTTGACGTGGTTTTCTCCCTCTTCGGCTAATTTATCCAGCGAGTCAAAGCCAAAGCGTTGAGCATCTCGCAAGGTTTTCACCGCTAGCAAGAGACGACCAGAAAAAACTAGCGCCCAGCCAAATCCTTCATGGCTCAAATCAACTACAACCTGAGATATCAAACCTGTTTCTTGTTCAATCCCAGCAGCTACAGCCCGAAAAAATGCCATAATTCGTGCTTGAGTGATCGGATCAACTTCGCCCTCAACGGAAATTTCCCGTTTCTTTTGTTTGGTGACAATAAACGGTTTGAGAATCAACTCATCCGACCAACTACGATAAACTCCATAACTATCTTGACCACGGATTTGTTTAATTAATACCTTAAGGAAAGGTGAGTTCAAGACTTCTGTTGTAGCAGTTCCGTTAACACTATTATTTGCGGTCATACTGTTGCTTCGTCTTCAATTTCATCAGCAAAGTTTGTAGTTTTTGGCTGTAAAGCTTTACGCAACCAAGGTGGAGGATTACCTTTGAGGGTTTTCACTAGCTTATTTAGCACTTCACTAATTTCTTCTTCTTCCGATCGCGCCTTCACTGGGGTGACACCTTTCTTGATTAACCGAGCGGCGGCGCTACCACCAATTGCTGTAACGTAAACAATTGTGCAGTCAACGATCGCATCAAGTTTTGGGTTAATTTTGTCTTCGTTACCGTCTTCTTTGAGGTCGCCTTCAAAATTGAGGGTTTCTACGAAGTGATATCCCTCGTCGGAAATTTCGTAAACATCAATCATTTTTGCCCATCCGAAGTGGGCGTTAATATGAACTCGGTCACTCGTCGTGAAGGCAATTTTCATCGTAATTCTCCTCTCTAAAGTTTTGAATTTTGAATTGGGAAGAAGGAATTCAGGAGTCAGGAGTCAGAATTCAGGAGTAATTAGAGTTCGACTGGCAGAATTAAGTCTGCATATTTAGTGGTTTTGTCTACGGAAACGCCAAAGGCAAACAATCAGTGGTAGGTTTTACTCTTTCTGAAACGCATTCTGAATTCTGACTCCTGAATTCTTGAAGAAGAATTCAAAACTCTGCGCTCACAATTCCTAACTCTTGGAACTGCTTAACTCTCGCTTCTTCTGCCTCTAAAAACAGGTTGCCGATGCCAAACACAAGTTCCATCGTGCCTCGATAGCCAACTTTGGTAAATTGACCATTACCTAAGCGGTCATAAATGGGCAATCCTAGACGATAAAGAGGAATTGAGAGCCGTTTTGCGATCGCACCCACATTGGAGTTACCAATCAGCAAATCAGAACCGCCCGCTAGACTCTCAAAGTCTTCCAAGTCGCCGATGGTGATGCTTTTAACCGGGAGTTTTTCTAAGAGGTGCGATCGCGTGGTTGTCACGACAGCATGAATTTGCGCTCCCATCGATTGCAGGAAATGCACTGTTGACCACAACAAATCTGGTTCCAGTGCTAAGGAAACTCGTTTTGCACCGAAGTAAAAGTGAGTGTCCAACATCGCATCTTGCAACTGACGGCGTTGGCGGCGGTATTTTTCAGGTACGCTATTACCGCTCAAAATCGCCAATGCTTGGATAAACTCATCTACTGGTTCTAATCCCGTCAGTTCGCCAAACACTTCATAAGGTGTGCCAAAGCGTTCTTCCAGAATCTTTGCAGCACCCCTCATACTTTCACCTAATGCCAGGGTAAAAGCAGAACTACCTACTTCTCGTAGCTGTTTTAAGGTAGTCCCACTGACTGTAACCGCACTATAACTATCCTCTAAATGTCCATCTAGAGAAGCGCCAAGGTCAGGTACAAAGATAGGCACTAATCCAAAGGACGTGATTATCTCCTTGATTTCCTGTACATCCCCAGGTGTGAAAGCAGAACCCGCCAAAACCGTGACTTGTTCAGTTCTGAGTCCACCTGCGCGAGGAATTTCCTTAACTATGCTTTCGACAGCAACAGCAAAGCCATCTTGCAACGCACCTTTAAAATCTGGGGTAGGTGCAAAAACGATCGCTAAATCATTCAATTCTGGATGGCGATCGCGGATTTCCTTCAGAAAACCTTCAATGTCATCGCCTCTAGTTTCCGTTAACCCAGTACTACATAAACCAATAATTTCTGGGTTAGCCTTTTCCACCAGAGTCAGAATTGCTTGCTCCACATTCTCTTCACCACCCAAGATAGTAGTGACTTCCGTCATCGCTGTCGTAGCTAGGGGAATCGCTTCCCGGAAATGCCGCACTAGCACAACTTTAGCGAAAGCAGTACAACCTTGAGAACCGTGGAATAGGGGCATCGTCCCTTTCAATCCCAAAAAGGCTAAGGTTGCGCCCAAAGCTTGACTTTGCTTGAGGGGATTAACTGTCAGTGCTTTGTTAGAAGCGGTAACGATCGCCATTAAACTTCCTCCTCGTCCCAAGGAGCGGGTTTGCGTATTTGTTCCCAAATCGGGCTATACAGAGCTTCGTACAATTCCCGCGCCATCTCAATCATTCCCACATAACCTGCATAAGGATGGTGGCGTTCTTGGTTGATATCAAGGAAAGGAATCCGAGCTTTCAAAGCTGTGTATTGGTTACGTCCACCAGCAATCAGCATATCTGCGCGAGTGTCTTTAACCACTTGTAGCAATTCCTTAGCGTTGCCCTTCTCCAGCATGATGCCATCGTTGCCGAGCAACTTCTTGATTTTGGCTTTATCTTCCTCAGTACTTTTGCGAGTACTGGTAGCAACAACTTCAATGCCCAAGTCTCTAGCAGCCGAGATAATCGACCAACTCTTAACACCACCAGTATATAAAACAACCCGCTTACCTTTGAGTCGAGCGCGATAGGGAGCTAGTGCCAAATCTAAAGCAGCCGTTTCTTCTGCAATTAGCTTTTCTGTGCGTTCCTGTAAATCAGGATCACCTAATTTAGCAGCGATGTTTCGCAGACAGCGATTCATATCATCGATGCCGTAGAAAGACTCTTCAATGTAGGGGATGTTGTAACGCTCCTCCATCTTTCTCGCCATGTTGAGCAGCGCTCGTGAGCAGATCATGACGTTGAGCTTGGCGCGGTGGGCATAGCGAATTTCATTGTAGCGAGCATCGCCCGTAATTTTGGATAAAATACGGATGCCTAACTTTTCTAACAGTGGTGTTACTCCCCACATTTCACCGGCGATGTTGTATTCACCGATTAAGTTAATATCATAGGGCGTTGTATGTTCCGGTTCTGCTGTTCCGACAACATATTCTAATAAAGCTTCACCGCCAAAACGGTTGCCCAGATTTTTACTGCCAATGAATCCTGGGGCAATGACGGGAACAACAGGAGTACCAATTTTCTCAGCCGCAGCTTTGCAGACAGCATCAATATCATCGCCAATTAAGGCTGTAACGCAAGTGGCATAGACGAATACTGCTGCTGGTTGGTAGCGCTCGTGAAGTTCCAAAATTGCTTTGTAGAGTTTCTTTTCGCCACCGAAGATGACATCATTTTCACCCAAGTCAGTCGTAAAGCCCATTTTGTAGAGTTGAGGGCCAGACGACAGACTACCACGACTGCCCCAGGAATTACCAGCACAGGCGATCGGCCCGTGGACTAAATGAGCAGCATCTGCGATCGGCACTAGGGCAATCATTGCACCATCAAAAGCGCAGCCCCCTTGAGCCGCGCCAGGTTGTGCCTGTTGGGCGCAAGACTTGTTTTTCTTTTCGGATTGTTTGTGCTGATTATGTTCGCATCCTGTCTCAGTCAGCAGCTCGTTGATTTTGCCTTGGGTGCTTTTCATCTCTCTTCTCTTAATTGTTAATTCTCCTTTGTCATTTGTCATTTGAATTGACTATTGTACAGACGCGATTAATCGCGTCTCTACCAATGACTAATGACTAATGACCAATGCCCCATGCCCAATTCCCAATAATTAACAAATGTATCTTGTGACATCCTCTCCACATACATCGGCAAGGTAAGATAGAGCGCGGAAACGCAATCCTACAAATTCGTCATATAAAGGATTGAGTTTACATAGTGGTGGGATATCAATAGACTTCCCAAATAATTTAATTTGTCGCTCAAAGGGACAACAACAAGGAATTGTTTGGCAAATTAGATGAGCGATGCGATTATTTTTAACCTGAATTTCATCCAGCACACGGCGCAACGGATTAAGAAGATTGTTGAACCACCCTGGTTTTTTCTGGTTAGGTGGATGGTAATTAGGATGAGGATGAGTGTGAGTATGTTCGTGAGTGTGATTGATGGTTTCCATGTATAAATCCCTTGGGTAAATGCTATCAAGAAAAAGGGGAGTTGGGGATTGGGGATTGGGGATTGGGCATTGGGTTTACATATTTCCCCATTCCCTACTCCCTACTCCCTACTCCCCTTCTTTACCCTTTAATTAACACGTTGTGTTTCTACGCAATTTCTAACGAATCAAGTCGTAGGAAATATCTGTCTTAGAAGGAATGTTGGTGTTGCGATCGATTTCTTCAAACAGGGTATTTACAGTCCAGTTGAGGAGGTTGATTATACCTTGATAACCAATGGTGGCGTAGCGGTGTAAGTGGTGACGATCCATGATGGGATAGCCAATTCTCACTAATGGAGTCTTGGTATCGCGCCACAGGTACTTACCGTAGGTGTTACCAACAAGGAAATCTACGGGTTCGGTGAACATCAAAGAACGCATGTGCCACAGGTCTTTACCAGGCCAAAGAGTTGCATTCTTACCAAAGGGGCTAGAAGCAAGCAGTTCTTTCATTTCTGCTTCAAATACTTCGTTGCTGTTGTGAACCAAGATATGCACAGGTTCAGCACCCATTTCTAGCATAAAGCCAACTACGCTGTATACTAAATCTGGTTCGCCGTAGATAGCGAAGCGCTTGCCGTGAAGCCATGAGTGGGAGTCAGTCATGGCATCAACTGCACGACCGCGTTCGATTTCCAATTCTTGAGGAATGGGGATACCACTCAATTCGCTGAGTTTCATCAAGAACTCATCAGTACCCTTAATACCCCAAGGACGGGAAACTGAGGTTGGTTGCTTCCATTCTTTTTCGATGTACTCGCGGGTTTTGAGGGTAGAGTGTGCTTGCAGAGCGATCGTAGCTTTAGCATTGATTGAATCTGCTGCATCTTCTAGCTTTGTTCCACCTGGGTACATATCGAATTCACCTGTGTTTGGTGAATCGAGGTAGTCGCTGTTGTCGGCTAGAATTGTGTAGTCAAAGCCGAACAAGGAAGCAATTCGCTTGATTTCGCGGTTGTTGCCTACGTAGGTGTCAAAACCTGGGATGAAGTTGATTTTACCATTGCTGGTTTCTTTCTTATGACCTGCGGTCAAGTTAGAAAGAATTCCCTTCATCATGTTGTCGTAACCAGTGATGTGGGAACCGACAAAGCTAGGGGTGTGAGCGTAGGGGACTGGGAAAGTTTGAGGAACTGAACCAGCTTCCTTAGCGTTGTTGATGAAAGATTGTAAGTCATCACCAATTACTTCTGCCATACAGGTGGTGCAGACAGCGATCATCTTGGGCTTGTAGAGTTGGTAAGAGTTCGCCAACCCATCAATCATGTTTTGCAGACCACCAAACACGGCTGCATCTTCAGTCATTGAAGAAGAAACACCAGAGAATGGTTCTTTGTAGTGACGGGTTAAGTGGGTGCGGAAATAAGCAACGCAACCTTGAGAACCTTGAACAAAAGGTAGAGTAGCTTCAAAACCAACAGCAGCAAAAATTGCTCCCAATGGTTGACAACCTTTAGCAGGGTTGACGGTTAAAGCTTCACGAGCAAAGTTCTTCTCACGATAATCCCAACCCTTTGTCCACTCTGCAACCCGTGTTACTTCTTCGGGATCGTGACCGTTTTCAAACTGCTTTTTGTTTTCAAATAGCTGTTGATACTCTGGTTGGTGGAATAACTCGACGTGATCTTGAATTTTTTCTGGATTCTGAGGCATTTTCGGATCTCCAAGCTTACTGAATTCTTTTACTGATTGAGGAATAAGGATTTGAGGTGGTAGAGACACGATTAATCGCGTCTCTACAAGGAATTGGGAATATGATTCAAAATTCAAAATGCAAAAATCAAAAGAAATTTTAATTTTTCAGTTTTGAATTTTGGATTCCCAACTCCCCCCTGGGGTTTTAGCCCCAGGTTATCCTTACTTATCGCTCTCTCCCATTTCCCTAGACGGCAGCCTTAGCCTTAGCCTTAGCTTCAGCCTTCTTAGCCTGAGCTTTTTCATTCCAAGGAGCGCCAATTAATGACCAGGTTGGGCTGTTGAGTGCCAAGTCCATGTCACGTGCGAAGATGGCAAAGCCGTCATAACCGTGATAAGGGCCGGAGTAATCCTTTTGATGGTTTAATTATTTTCAACAGCCTAATGTTTGCAGTAAGCAATGTGAGCAATAAACATTGTTCGTTGATAACACATTTATTTTTAGGCTAAATATAGGCTAAAAACACAGCATAATTAGGTTCAGGACTCATATCATGTCCGCCAACTTACCCATAAGAAAAGAACCCCACCCCCAACCCCTCCCTGCTCTTCGAGAGGGGAGAAAAAGCATAGCTTTGGCGGGGTGGGGTTCTTCGGGTTTAATAAACAATCAAGCGGACATGATATCACGCATCATCTAAATGTTGTCCTGAGCCAAGGCGGTTAAAAAATCGCCCGTTTTTTTGCTCATCTCTGCAAGCACAGCAGCAAAAAGAACACATGAGAACGAAAGTACTACTAGAATTAGAGAAAGTTAATCTGCGTTTGAAGTCTGCAAAGGCAAAGGTGACAATTAGAGAATCCAATGGAAGTCTGCAATTACGGGCGACGTTACCAATTAAGCCGGGAGACAAAGACAGCAATGGTACTGGGAGAAAACAATACAATATCAGTTTGAATATTCCCTCTAACTTAGATGGACTGAAGACGGCTGAGGAAGAAGCTTATGAATTAGGGAAGTTAATTGCTCGTAAAACTTTTGAATGGAATGATAAATATTTAGGTAATGAGGCAGTTAAAAAAGAATTTAAAACTATAGGAGAATTACTCGAACAATTTGAAAATGAGTATTTTAAAACTCATAAGCGGACTACTAAAAGTGAACATACTTTTTTTTATTACTTTTCCCGAACTAAACGATTTACGAATCCCAAAGATTTAGCGATCGCTGAAAATTTGATCAGTTCAATTGAACAAATCGATAAAGAATGGGCTAAATATAATGCAGCTAGAGCGATCGCTGCATTTTGTGTGACATTCAACATCGAAATTGATTTATCTAAATATTCCAAAATGCCTGAGAATAATTCCCGCAATATCCCGACCGATGCGGAAATAGCTGAGGGAATTATCAAGTTTGAAGGTTATCTGAATAATAGAGGTAATCAAGTTAATCAAAATCTTCAAAATAGTTGGCAACTTTGGCGATGGACGTATGGAATGCTAGCAGTTTTTGGTTTACGTCCACGGGAACTTTTTATTAATCCTGATATTGATTGGTGGTTGAGTGAAGAAAATGCAGATTTGACATGGAAAGTTCACAAGGATTCTAAGACTGGGGAGAGAGAAGCATTACCATTACATAGACAATGGATTGATGAGTTTGATTTGAGAAATCCTAAATATTTAGAGATGTTAAGGAGTGCGATCGCTAAAAAAGATAACACTAATCATGCGGAGATAACGGCGTTAACACAGCGAGTTAGTTGGTGGTTTCGTAAGATAGGATTGGATTTTAAACCTTATGATTTACGTCATGCTTGGGCAATTCGGGCGCATATTTTGGGAATCCCAATTAAAGCGGCGGCTGATAATTTGGGGCATAGTGTGCAAGTTCATACGCAAACTTATCAGCGTTGGTTCTCGCTCGATATGCGAAAGTTGGCGATTAATCAGGCTTTGAGTAAGAGAAATGAAGTTGAGTTGATTAGGGAGGAGAATGCAAAGTTGAGGATGGAGAATGAGAAATTGAGGTTGGAGATTGAGAAGTTGAAGATGGAGTTAGTTTATAAGCGGAGTTAAATTTAATCATAAATAATACCAGTTTTATATAATTTGCTATGATTTATGGGTGAAAAATCATCAAACTAAATCTATCTATTAAGATATTTATGTCGACTACTGACATTGGAACACTGATTGTTAAGTCACCTGAAACTCTAGGGGGTCGTCCCCGCATTGGTGGTACTAGAGTTTCTGTTCAACGCATCACAGGTTGGTACAAACTTGGGCTGAATGCAGAAGAAATTGCTGAACGCATGGGAAATGTAAATCTTGTACAGGTTTATGCTGCTTTAACTTATTATCATGCTAATCGAGAAGAAATTGAGGTGTATATTGCTGCTGAAAAAGCAGATTACCAGCGATTAGCGATAGAAATGGGGCAAGCAAGATGAGTCCAATTCGATTATTTGTGGAAGGATGTTAGCAATCAAATGTTAGAAAAAGTAATACTTCATAATTTCAAAAGTCATAAATCTACTGAACTTAATTTTGATAGTTCTAGATTACATGCACTTGTGGGAAAAAACAGCGCTGGCAAAACAACCGTATTACAAGCATTACATAATCTCAGCAGGCTTGCTGCTTCACCATTTAAAAGTATTTTTCAGTATGAGAGATCACCTCAATTCATTACAACAATTGGGGAAAAATATATTTCTGTTACTGCAAGTGGTTTTTGGGGATCTACCACTCGGCAGAATTGGCAAGCTTCCTATAGTTGGAAGCAGCAAAACAATGATTCTTGGTATCCCACAGCATCATGGAACATAAATGGAAAGCCAGGAGAATTAGAAGGATGGTCAAGTTCTTTAAGCGAATCTCCATATCCAATTCCTCAATCTCTGAAATATGCTGTTTACCTGAAGTTAGTTGCAAGTAATCTTGCTAAAGCAGCTTACAGTGAAGAAATTACGCCGAGGGTTGAATTCGACGGTTCTGGATTAGCACCCACTTTAGATTTTTTGCGTAATGAGGCTCCAGACAAATTTGAATTAATAGAGGGAATGTTGAGTCGGATTGTACCAAATGTTCGCAAAATTGGTATAAAGCGAGCAAAGGTTCCAGTTATTCGCAAACGTTTAATCGAAGTTGATGGTAAGTCTATTTCTTATGAAGAAAGTCAGGAAATGACAGGGCAAGAAGTGATATTAGATATGAATACTGGTAATCGGATTCCAGCCCATGCAATTAGCGAAGGAACAATGCTAACATTAGGTTTGCTAACTGTTTTGATGAATCCTACTCAACCTAATTTAGTTTTTTTAGATGATGTGGAACAGGGACTTCATCCAAAAGCACAACGTGAATTAATGACTGTTTTTAAGGAAATCATTCAATACAATACAAATTTGCAAATTATTTTTTCTACTCACTCTCCTTATATTATTGATGAGCTTGTTCCTTCTCAGGTACATATATTAAATAACAGTAATTCCGGCTTCACAATCTCCAAACGTTTGGATGAACATCCTGATGTGGAATGGGCAAAACAAACTTTGACAACTGGTGAGTTTTGGGATGCTGAGGGTGAAGAGTGGATTGTTGCAGGAGAAGTCAGTGATTGAGTTCATTGTAATAGTCGAAAGTGGTGCAGATGCACGAACAGCTACTAAATTAGCCGAGCGCGTTTTGACGGAGCAAATCGATTGGTTAGAGCCTGAACTAATAAAACATATATTTAACTGGAGTGGCTTACAAGCAAGAACAGAACATTCCTGTTGGAGCGACGTGATAAAAATCATTGATGATGCAAAAGAGCAACTAAAATACAAACCTCCAAGATTTCTCGGTCATGATAGTAAGAATCTATCGTTAAAAGCCGATGGAGCGGCATCTATCAAGGTTCTTAATTTGGTACGTTTTCTTCAAAAAACACGACCGATTAAAGCTGTTATTTTTATCCGTGATTTAGACAATCAACCAGAGCGTAGAGAAGGGCTTAAGCAAGCACGCTCAGAACATATTAATCGACAGCCTCAATTCAAAATTGTTATTGGTACAGCTAACCCAAAGCGTGAAGCATGGGTTCTCAATGGGTTTATTCCGTCTAATCAAGAAGAACGAATTCTAGAAGAAATCAAGACTCGATTGAATTTCGACCCTTGCATAGAGTCACACAGACTACGCTCTACCTCATACAAAGAAACCGAGCGAATTAGAAATCCAAAAGTAGTAGTTGAGCAACTAACAGGCAAAGATATGGAACGTGAACGACAGTGTTGGGAAGATACAAGTTTAAAACTTCTACGTGAAAGAGGTGTTCATACAGGTTTAACAGCCTACATCCAAGAAATTGAGCAACACTTGATTCCAATTATTTTGTCTGAGTAAAAAATTAAGATAATTATGAGTGCGATCGCGCGATCGCACCCCTCCCAAAGCATACATCGTCACAAAGCTGATTTACTCAAAAACAACGCCGCGATAAACTTCTGCCATATAATATTGGTGTCCAACTAGGCGCAATTTGGTAAGAACAGACGATTTCTCTAATGTTAGCTGGTAATTTGGCACCTGTTGAAGCAAGAGGTTTGCTTATATCTGCTCAGATTGGCTTGTTTGAGCCTGTTCGCTTAGTTTTTGCGTGGAGTTTGTCTAATGATGTGCCTTTGTTGCTAGGGCGCATGAACTTCTTTTTGGAGTTTGATGTGTGTTTCTATCGTTCACAACTGATATTTGATGTCTGTCCACAGTCGTAATGCGATCGCAACTAAATCTAAATCGAGTTTTGAATTTCTAAATCGAGTTTTGAATTTCTAAATTAAGTTTTGAATTTCTAAATTAAGTTTTGAATTTCTAAATCCAGTTTTGAACTTCTAAATCGAGTTTTGAACTTCTAAATCGAGTTTTGAACTTCTAAACCTGTTAATTTCAAAAAATGTCAGCAAATATACTCACATTTATCTTATGTACCAATACTCTAAAAGTTATGTAGCTTCACTCAGGCTGGTGCATCGGCTCAATACGTATGATTATGTTAGATAAAGAACTCCGTGTTAAACACGATCAGAGTTCTCTATATTAAATTAATCCAAAAAGGAAAATTTTATGACGCAACGGAGACGAAACTCGATTGCACTGACCAAAGCTGAACGACGTATTGAAGGATTGCAGACAATTAACCCTGATTTAGACTTTGGTAATGGGGTGTCAATCACTACTTACAACACTATGATTAATGAGTTACGAGAGAAGTTAGCTGCTCATAATCAAGCACGAACAATAATGGATAAGACGCAGAATACATTAGAAGATACAGAACGTGCTTTGAATACTTATTCTGAGCAGATGCTGCTAAGTGTTGCATCTCGGTATGGCAAAAATAGTGATGAGTACGGGATGGCTGGTGGAACACGCAAGTCAGATTATCGACGGAAAGCACGCTTGGTGGTAAACCAAATGGTGAAGCTTGCGGAGTGATTGTTTGAATAAACATTGATTTGGTTCAAGCAAGTAGCCTACAGCCATTTTACCAGCGTCAATATACGCAATATGGGGTAGCGTGAATTTGTCTAACAACTGTACGTTCGCATTCCTAATGTAGGGTGTGTTGTCGCAAAGCGCAACGCACCATTATCATAATCTCAAACATCCCAAATATCCGACACAAGCTGAACCTATATCTAGATACTGAGGGTTGTAGAGAGATATAACGAAAATATTTACTCAAAAACAACGCCGCGATAAATTTCTGCCATCGATAATGCGATCGCAACTGAATCTAAAGAAATAGATAGCTCTAAGCCGCTAAAATCACTAAGTAACCAACCTTCGGCTTGTTTGCTGTACCGTTCTACAAAAGGTTCATCTTGCTCGACTAATAAGTATTCGCTAAAATTTGGAATTGATCGATACATCCGAAATTTACTGAGTCGGTCGTAATCTGCGGTGGAAGGAGATAGGACTTCAACAATCAAAATGGGATTCAAGACTTCATCTAAGCGTTCAGCATTTAGTTGCGGTTCGCCGTCAAAAATCATCACGTCTGGATATACTCCGCGTCGATATTCAGGAATCCACAGCCGTAAATCGCTGTTAATTGGCTCGAATTGAGTATCGCGGAACACAGAGGTAAAATAGCTCAAAATATTTCCACTGATGCGGCTGTGTTTGAGCGTTCCTCCAAGTATGGGTACAATTTCTCCATCTCGATATTCGCTGCGTCCTTCGGCTTTTTCTGCGATCGCACGATATTCATGTAAGCTATAGCGGCGCGAGATGGTAGAAATCATAGGTCGTAGGCGTTGGCGTAGCCCGCCAGAGGCATCGCATTGGCTGTAGGGCAATAAAACTATTTTGTCACAGATTTGGTTGTGAAGTGATATCTTTTCTTTTATACGAGATGCTGCGCGATACGCTTTGAGTTCTGCAAAGCCGAATATGTCTAACGCCTGGTGCTGCTTGAGTGGCATACACGATAGAATTTAGGCAAAGACTTTATCTTTCTGGTTAGCTGTCTACGATGTCTGCAAGAGATAAGTTTCATGAACTGGTCAAGACTGCTCTTGAAAAGGAAGGGTGGGTAATTACTCATGATCCGTACCACATTGATTTGGGGTTGGTTGATTTTTATATTGACTTAGGTGCAGAACTGTTGCTAGCAGCGACAAAGGATGATAAAAAGATTGCTATTCAAATCAAAACATTTTTAGCAGCCTCAACGATTTCTGAATTTCATACTGCAATTGGACAATTTATTAACTACCGCATTGCGTTGGAAGATCATGATCCAGAGCGGCGGTTGTATTTGGCAGTTCCGCTCGATGTTTATAGGCGATTTTTCAGATATCCATTTATTCAAACGGTCATTGTTCGTAACCAAATTCCCCTTTTGGTGTACAACACAGAAAAACAGGAGATTGCAGAATGGATAAGCTAATTTTGTATCGTGAACTAATTCAGAGATTATTGACGGCGCGGGCAAAGTTGCGTTATGGGAGTGATCCAATAGAAAGTCAAACCATTTTTGATACTACAAAAGACCACTATCAGCTTGTGCATGTGGGATGGAAGGATAGTAGTACCCGGATTTACGGCTGTGTGCTGCATCTAGATATCAAGGACGGGAAAATTTGGGTGCAGCATGACGGAACGGAGGATGCGTAGGCGTAGCCCGTCGTAGACATCGCAGAGCAACTTGCGACAGAGGGAGTGCCTAAGCAAGATATTGTGATAGCATATCATGCACCTCATGTACGCCAGTATACAGAGTTTGCTGTAGAGTAACTTTGAAGCATAAATTCACATCAAATCTATTATATAAAAAGCCTGTTTGTGATGATTAGTCGCAAACAGACTTGACTTTTTTTATACTTCTAATTAAGCTTGCTCCCAAAGTTCGCGTACACGATCAGGCAGCCAGCTAGCAATTTCTTGAATCCGCTCTTCGGAAAGTTCGTCTTTGGTGGCAGAAAACACCGCTTTAACTGCCTGTTCTCGCTCGATGGTCGCTGGAAGTCCTCCTTCATTGGCAACTCGGAACAGGAAGCGATCAGAATTGATCTTGAAGATACCTGGACCTTGCCAGGGTGGACGAACCCGGCTCAAAAATCCCACAATGGGATTGGTGTCTTTCCAGAGATCAGACACTTCAAACTGGAGTGCTTTTTCATCTGTAGGTATAGCCTCTGTATGCAGTTCTGCCTCGACGCGATCGCTTGCTTCTGTGGTCATTAAGTCGCGCATAACCCGAAACACAACTTCGGTAAAGTCTCTTGCATCATAAGGATCTGCAAATCCAGCTTTAACTATCACCTTTTCCAGAAACGAGCGATGTTCGTCGGCGATCGCAGTTCGAGTATCTTCAATCTCCGTTGGGTCAACTTCTGGAATATTTGTTCTAAAACTTTGATCTGGCATTGTTTTTTCTTCTGGTTATTAATTTTGAGTCTTTATGCTTACTTTATGTAAGGTCGCACAAATCAAAAACCCTTGGAATCTTCCAGAAGTTTGAGATGGTATCCATTCAAAAGTTAGAAATTTATCTGATCTGCTCATAGCTGTAAAGTCATGGTTGAGGTGAGGAGAGCAATACTTCTGATGTTTGTGCCCGTCTGTGTCGAAAAACAGTCAGAATAAATGAGTTGGTATAAAATCAGCCGAAACAAAGATGCTAGAAACAACAAACATCGAAATTAACACCTCCTATGTCAAAGTACCCAACGATGACTTAGAAATCGATGCTTACTTAGCTCAACCATCACAAAACGGGACTTTTGGCGCGATTATAGTCTTTCCAGAAATTTTTGGAATCAATAGTAATATTCGAGATATTACAGAATTAATCGCCAAACAAGGATACGTAGCAATAGCTCCGGCAATGTATCAACGTATTGCTCCCGGTTTTGAGGCTGATTTTAGCGCTGAAGATGTTGGGTTTAGTCCAGAAAGCTATAGGCTGGGGTTGGAATACTATCAACAAGTAAAGTATCAAGATATCTTAAGTGATATTCAAGCTGCGTAGGCGTAGCCCGTCGTAGACATCGCCTACTTAAAAACTTTACCCAATGTCAAATTAGTATATAAATATCAAATTATACTTAAACGTGAACTTTGAGCCGGAGAGGAATTTGAATGATAAACTCAGTTCCAACTCCCGAAGTTGAGAAGCACTCCAGTTTGCCGCCATGTTTTTCTGTGATAATTTGGTAGCTGATGGACATACCCATTCCGGTTCCTTTGCCAACGGGTTTGGTGGTGAAAAAGGGATCGAATATTCGTTGCTGAAATTCTTTAGAAATACCGACTCCGTTATCAGCGATCGCCACTTCTAACCACGTTGAATTAACTACCGATGTGCGAATCCTAATTTGACTAGGATTGTTCTTAATCTCCTGATAAGTACGCAAGGCATTGCTTTCTTCTAAGGCATCAATTGCATTCACTAAAATATTCATAAACACCTGGTTGAGTTGTCCGGCATAGCATTCTATTAGGGGTAGATTGCCATAGTCTTTGATCACTTCAATGTCAGGTTGTTCTGGTTTAGCTTTGAGACGGTGTTGCAAAATCATTAGAGTACTGTCGATGCCTTCATGAATATCAACGCTTTTAAATTCCGCTTCGTCGGTGCGAGAGAAATTCCGCAAAGACAGTACAATTTGGCAAATGCGATCGGTGCCGACTTTCATAGAAGACAGCATTTTTGGCAAGTCTGACTGCAAAAACTCCAGATCCATATCTTCAATGGCGGTTTTAATTTCAGGAGCAGGGTTAGAATCATGCTGCTGATACAACTGCATAAGCGCTAATAAATGCTGGGTATATTCCTGCACATAGTCGAGGTTGGCATGAATAAAGTTGACTGGATTATTGATCTCATGGGCAACTCCGGCGACTAGTTGACCAAGACTAGACATTTTTTCACTTTGAATAACTTGAGATTGAGTGCGCTGCAATTCGCTTAATGTATTTTTGAGTTCAGTGGTGCGTTCTTCTACCCGATCTTCTAGTTCTTCCTTGCTTTTCTCTAAAGCAGTAAACGATTCGTGCAGTTGCCCTGCCATGTGGTTGAAAGAGTTGGACAAGGTATCAAGTTCTCTAATGCCACTAATTTTTACTGTCTGAGCTAAATTGCCAGATGCCATTGCCTCACTTGCCCTATTTAGGCGCAGAATCGGGCGTACAATCCAATGGGAGGTCAACACGCCCATTACTGAAGCAAGAACCAATGCGGCAAAACAAAGGGCAATCGTGGTTCGCGTGTTGGCGTTGATTTGCTCCATGAATGTGTTTTCTGGCACACTTATTACCATCAGCCAATTCAAACCATACTCGTCACGCCAACGTAAAGCACTGATAAAATGCCGTTCTCCTTGCATCTCAAGCTGAAAATCTTTCTGTTCGTTGATGGAGGCAAACCCGTTGGAGGTTTGGAGGTGTCTAGCAATGTTTTGGATTATTGGGTCAGAGCTGTTAATCGCCCGCAATCGCCGGATCTCCTGATTGACGAGAGTAAAAGGCTTCTCTTTGCCTGAACTGGCGACTAATGTGCCATCTTGCTCCAGAAGGAACACCCGCCCAGACTTACTAATCTCTAAACTGCGTAAAAAATCGCTGAGTTTCAACAGATGGATATCGCAGGCAATCATTCCTAGTAAGCGATTTTGAGAATCATAGATTGGACGACTGGCAGAGGCAGCAATGTAGGGGCCCGTCGGAAAATTTGCAGTTATAATCTTTGCCCAAATAGGTTTACCAGCAGCGATGGGTTTGGTGTACCAAGGTTCACTAAAATTGTTCCAAGTCCACCGAGCATTGATCTGAGTTCGATTGCCTTGATTATCGGTAGCGTAAGTGTAGATATTGTTTTGAGGCTTGGCAGTCCAATCATCAATGGTAGTTGTCTTACCATCATAACGAGCGGCTCCCAGCCCTTCACCCGTTGTTAGTCCGATACCAATATAAGTTAGGTCATACGCCTGCATTTGATCCCAGAAATACTTGCCAAGGGTTTTGCGATGCCTACGGCTGGCTCCGCCTACGCGCACATCTAATATTCCCCTGTGGATGGCAGCTGCATTGATCTGATTAAGCGTTTGCGGAATGGAAAGATAAGACTTAAAATGTTCATCCACTACGTCACTTGTGCGCTCCATCAACTGCTCTGCTAGGTCATTAACTGCTTTTTGCCCATTTTTAAAGGACAAATAACCCACTAAACTGACCGCTCCAAAAATTTGGATAAGGAAGGGAACAACAAGAACAATCTGTAATGAGAACGCTTTAACTTTGCTAAAATAGGGAGATTTCATTGAGAACTAAAAGTTGATGCTAATCTGATTTACTTATATAGTTCCCAAGATGCCCACATACTCACCTTTTTTTAAATTTTTTTGTCAAACTGTAGGGTGCGTTATACTATGCAACTACTAACCGATAAAAATTTGATAAAACAGCCATGTCTACGATGGTCACTGAGCTTGTCGTAAAGCCTGCGGCATAGCTACGCTTAGGGCGCAGCCTCTCGTAGAGAAGTGCGGGCTGCGCCTACGCAATTATTTGGGTTTGACAAAATTATGTATGTTGTTGGGAATACTCAGCTATAGAACTACTCAATACTTCTCAAATCAAGTTTAGTGAAGGACAATAAGCTATGTCATTAACTATGCAAATGGATAGAAGATATAAAGACAGGAGGAATACATACATCTTCCCCTGCTGAGAAAATTGTAAATAATCTCTCTAAAGCTCAAGCTGAAGCAGTTAACAACTGTGAAAAAGAACTTAAGACTCTCTTAAAAGAACCAATTCAAGCAGGCTTCGCTATTGTGGAAGAATTTGTTGATCGGGTATTACGTGCTGAAGGTGTCCGTACTGAATGGCAGATTTTCTTACAGGAAGTTGCTTCAGATGTTTGGATTGATGAGTTTGGCACAACTATGGAACGTACCCAACTTAGACGAGACTGGATGCAGAGAATAGGGGAAGTCGATCATCTAAAGCAGCCAGATGCACTAAACTTTTTACGATAAGTTGTTATTCTGAGTCAAAATTGACGGAGAATAACGCGGCAGCATAACGCTTGTTTAAATCAGCAACACTGGGAAACGTGGTTGACGTTGATTTGAGTGAACAGCCAATTTCCAATTTACACTAGTACAGCACGGCGTAAATAAACCACCCATTCCAAATCAATATAAACTCTTACGCTGTATTCATTTTGACTTCCGCCTTGCGGTACTAGTTTGCCTACATTTGACTAAAGCTCGGTTCTAAGTGAACCGAGCATTGATTGAGATTTTATTTGATAAGCGTTATGCCGCTTAGAGGATGTTTTAAAAGCCCCGAAAGTTACAATTTTGCACTTCTGGCAGGGTTATTACAACGCCAAATTCATATTTTAGCTATGTAATAAGATGCAATGCTTTGCTAACTATGAGAGTCAAAAAATCTTTTAAAACATCATCTTAGACAAGCGCAATTTAAGAAAGCAAAGAAATTTTACTTGCGAGTTAGGTTAAGCAGTTCTTTGGGAGAAGCAAGTAAGTCAATAGCCACAAAGTAAATTTTACCTTGAGGATCGAGTAAAAATCGCCAAGCTATGTTCATCCCAACATTACCTCCAAACCAAGGAGTTTCGACCGTACCAGTAACTTTATGCTGTGTGTAACCATCTTCTATAGTTTCCGAAACACCTTTGGTTGGCTTCATCACTAACCCTTGTCCTTCATCTCGTAGGTAGGAAGTGATTGCCTCTTGACCAACAATTGGTTTTTGGAAAGGTGGTTGCAGCGCACCATTGTTAGCAAATAAAGCAACAGCAGCTTCAAAGTCATCTGCATTCATAGCTTCAATGTATTTCAGCACCGTTAGTTCTGTAACTCCCTCAATAGTAAATTGGGGACTTAGGGATGCACGCGGGAATTTAAAGTTTATGACTTCTGCCTGTTTGTTATCACCCAGAGACGGATCAAACCCCATATTTACTACAGTATTGCGTAGTACAGTAATTTGCTGACTCTGATCGATTCTCTGAACAGCTTCTAGCACTGCTTTTACTTGGGTTGACATTTGATAGCCAGCTGGCATAGGAGCGACGATACCCTGTTTCATCCACTCTCCTAACTGCCACCAGAATCCCAATTTGGCGTTGACACCAAAGTATGCATAAGAACGGCTGATGGGAATGTCAGCATTACTCGCTAAATCTTTCATTAATTGCGTTTGTTCTTCATGAGACATCCGCTTAATGTCGTTGAATATACCTTCCATTAATTGGAGATTTGCTTTTCCGGGAGCAGCTGGAGTTATTGTACGACCTAGTTCAGCGTAGGCATACCAGAGAAATGCCAACTGATCGTCAATGTTGAGTTCAGCAAACATTGCTGTAGTGGCTGGAACAGCATCTGCCACTTGAGTGCTAGAAAAAATATTCCGTGCGGACTCGATAGTATAATTCATGCTTATTACCTTAAAGATTTACCTATTCAGTAGTTGCTTTCGGCTACATTTTGCAGCTTGGGGGATAAATCTAGGGGATTTTTCCTGGATGACACAATTATCCCTAGATATTTAAATCCGAATTATTATTCACGACTCTGCCATCATAGCTGGTAAACATTAACAAAAGACTAAGATTTCTAAGATTTATCTGATGAATATCATTGAATGAAATGTATATCTACTATTTAGTTTCAACTCATGATCTATAACAGTGATTTTAAAAAAAGATATCCTTCTAAAGAAATATATTTAACTATATAGCATCTATCTCTGGATATAAATATATCTAGGTTTTGAAATTTTTCGGCAAGAAAAATAGAATTTGGTAATTGCTGAAATTAGTTTTTTTAATTACTGTATGGGTTGCAGCAGATTTATGTTTAGCCGTAGGTTGGGCTAAATAAAGTGAAGTCTGTCTAATGCAAGCTCTCGGTTCGTTTATTAGTAAAATGCAAGTTACAAATTTTTTGCGATCGCCCTTTAGTTAAGGGATAGTTCTGGCTCAATCTTTTTGCGTAATATGAGTTCATTATTTTAGCTTCAGTCAGACGCTCGTACCTCGCTCTGCGCTATCGAGTGTCATAGCCCGTCGTAAATATCGCTTATCAAATCGTAAATCCTACCTGGACTGTATTAAATAATTGATTACACCTAAAATTATTAAATGAGCCGGGTAGAACACATAAAACCATCTAGCCCATGAACCTTGTCTACCATTGAATTGAAAAACAATGAATGCTGCAAAAATTGCCCAAATTTGAAATATATAATTTATAGATAGAATTACTAAAATAAAGTGCAAGATACACCAGTAGAGCAACCATATTATGGGATTGAGTTTGTCTATTAAAGACATCAATAAAATTACTCCAATCCCATATCCTCCATACTCAAAGCCCAAGACCTCAGAAACTGCTGCACACAATCCAGTAATTATTAATTGCTGCCATAATTGCGGACAAAGCCTTACTAAGCGCAACATTACAAGTCCAAGAAGAAGCGTAAAGAGAATATTAAGTGAGAACTTTTGGAAAACAACAGTATAGATTGGCTGAGATATAATTGCTGTAATTAATAGCCTGCCTCCATAACGGTACATATTTTGGGTGTGTTTTTCGCCTTTAGCCAGAAGCCATGCAAAGAGGGGAAAGCTCAATCGCCCAATAAAGTGCAATGTTAAAAAGTCTGGCATTAGCAAATAGCACACATGATCCATAACCATGAACACTGCTGCTAAGATTTTAATGCTAAAAGTTGAAAATTTAATCATAAGGTTGAGTTTTACCGTCAAAATTGCCAAATAGGTTCTTAACGATCACTTGCTGGTTCAAAAAAATATTCTGGGTGAAATCCTCCCCTTCTTGGGGGTTGCCCAAACCTTCAACGCCAGTCCTAAGCTGAAGGATAACCTTAGCTTGCTGGGTTGACTGTGGCTCCCGAACTTACCTATAGATTCATAAAGCCGATGAATAAAAATCAATATTTCTAATTTTTTTTTGGTAAGAGTAATAAAAGAGCGCTACTAAATACTAGCAATTTGATAACATTAACAAGGTTGATGATTGTTTATGACCCCAATTAGGCGATGTCTACGACGGGCTATTCGGCGTCGCCCTCTTCAGCAGATTGGCAAAAACACTATGGCAAAGCGTAAAAAAAGCAATCTCCAGTGGATTAAAGAAACCCTTGAACTAAAGCCTGACCATCATTGGGAATCTCCATCAGGCTATAAAATATTTGTTGCGAATCGCGGGGCTGTTCGCTTCAATGTTCCTCAGCATTGGGTTTTTGAGCCACAAGAAAAATCTTTTAAGTTCCTCGATAAAAAACCGCCCAACGATGATTGCTGTCTGGAAGTATCTTTCAATCCTCTGCCACCCAATGATTGGAGCAAGTTTCCCTTAAAATCTACCTTGAAGAAAGTCCTGGAAAACGACAGCCGCAACATCATTGCTAAGGGAGAAATTATTACCGTCAAGCGTCAAACCGCCAGAATTGTGTGGACAGAGATGAAGTTCATTGACACTCAGGAAGAACCACGGGAAGCTTTTTCGCGGACTTGCATTGCTTTGGGGTCGAATATTCAGTGCTTGATTACATTCGATTATTGGGCAGATCAAGCAGAACAATTAATACCCGTTTGGGATGAAGCGATTCGTAGTCTCACGCTAGGGTTGTATATTCGTGACCCCATGACTGGGTTGGCTTTCCCAGATTGAAGTCCAAAAATGATTGCTCAAACTTTTTTGGCAAATATCAATAGACCTCTTGCATAAATCAAAAATAAGAACCCCACCCCGCCAAAGCTACGCTTTGTCTCCCCTAAGAGCAAGCGGCTACGATCTACACATAAGTTGAAAAATTCTCTACCCACATTTTTGTCAGAGTGAAACTGTCACACTGACAGGCAATCCCGCCCAGAACTGAAGTTCAGGGCTGAGACTCGGAATTTATTCCGAGGCGGGATAGAAACGCAGTGCGAGAGTGGTAAGTAGGTAGGCACAATTAAACCGAACTACGTAAACTTATGTAAAGCACCATAAACGCTTTGAATATAAGCTTTTAAGCAATTTACATTTCTTAATCTAGTTGTGTTTTTTAGCGCCCACCTACTTAATTCTATCTCCACAGGGTTCCGCATTATCTAACAAATAAACAAAGACTTCTTGCCATTCTTGTTCTTCATGCTCATCTGGATAAGATATATAGCAATCTGATTTGATTGATGTCAAACAGAAGATTTTTGAGCATTTGTATACTACAAAAGCCGTTGGTAAGGGAACAGGATTAGGATTAGCGATCGCTGTTAATTCAACTTTAGGTGAGGGAACTGAGTTTGTGATTGCACTTCCAGTAAAAGGGGGATGAGGAGATAAGGGGACTTGAGTGAGAACTTGCAACGAGTCTTTTCCTTTGCCCTTTTCTCCATGCCCAATCCCTTCATGCTAAATTTGGAGCGGATTGCAGAGAAGATTGATCGAATTCAAGTTAAGGGCAGTTTGGATAGTATTTTGACAATATATACTTGCATAAATCTATAAAAAACTAAATGACATATCTATTATTTTTC
>JAHCSU010000064.1 GCA_023522315.1 Nostoc sp. CCCryo 231-06 | reverse complement strand
AAGTATGCTTCTTTGCCTTAGCGGGTGTCTTGCCACAGGAAGAAGCGATCGCTAAAATCAAACAAGCGATTGACAAGACTTATGGTAAAAAAGGCGCAGAAGTTGTTCGCATGAACTTGCAAGCTGTAGACAACACCTTAGACAACTTGCATAAAGTAGATGTACCACAGACAATCAACAATCAACAATCAACAATTAACAATCCAAGATTGCTGGACAGCGCTCCAGAATTTGTGCGGGAAGTTCTGGGCAAAATCATGGTGTGGGAAGGTGATGACTTACCTGTTAGCACACTACCTGTTGATGGTACTTTTCCCGTAGGTACTGCCAAGTGGGAAAAACGTAACGTTGCCGAAGAGATACCTGTATGGGAGCCGGATGTCTGCGTTCAATGTGGTAAGTGCGTAATGGTTTGTCCCCATAGTGCCATTCGGGCAAAGGCTTATCAGGCTGATGAATTAGTTAATGCACCAGGAACCTTCAAGTCAACTGGTGCAAAAGATAAAGACTTTGCCAATCAAAAATTTACCATTCAAGTTGCCCCAGAAGATTGCACAGGATGCACTATTTGTGTAAATATTTGCCCTGCTAAAGATAAATCTGAGCCATTGCGGAAAGCGATTAACATGGCACAGCAGTTGCCATTGCGCGAACAAGAGCGGAAAAACTGGGATTTCTTCTTGAGTTTACCTAATCCTGACAGGCGATCGCTAAAATTAAACCAGATTCGCCAACAACAACTGCAAGAACCATTATTTGAATTCTCTGGTGCTTGTGCAGGTTGTGGTGAGACACCTTATTTAAAATTATTAACACAATTGTTTGGCGATCGCGCCGTCGTCGCCAATGCTACAGGTTGCTCCTCAATTTATGGTGGTAATCTTCCCACAACTCCTTGGACAACTAATGCCCAAGGACGCGGCCCGGCGTGGTCAAATAACCTATTTGAAGATAACGCCGAATTCGGTTTTGGCTTCCGTCTCTCCTTAGATAAACAAGCTGAGTTTGCGGCGGAATTATTGCAACAATTGGGAAGTGAAGTAGATGAAAACCTTGTCTACTCCATCCTGAAAGCTGAACAAAAATCTGAGGCTGACATTTGGGAACAGCGCGAAAGGATAGAACTGTTGCAGCAGAAGTTAGATGAAATCGTAACTTTCGATTCCAATCTAAAATCCAAAATCCAAAATCTAAAATCTCTTGCAGATTACTTGGTGAAAAAAAGCGTCTGGATTATGCCGATACAGCAACCAACGACCTGATTCTACCAAAGTTTTTTGAT
>JAHCSU010000638.1 GCA_023522315.1 Nostoc sp. CCCryo 231-06 | reverse complement strand
CCGCTTGGGAAACTACTTCATTTTGCGCTCTTCCCTGAAGTACACTGGATAAGGCAACGCCACTACCCAAAATACTGACTATGAAAACTAATATTAAAAGTAAGTTAAATTTAGCACCTATTTTTAAGTTCTTTAAGGTAATTTTGTTTAACATAACCTAATAAACGAAAGCGGCATCTGAGTTTGTCTAATATTTATTTATACCTGTTAGAAACCATCCCAACAATATTTAAATAAATATTAACTTTTTGTTGTAATATAACCTATTTAGACAGCAGTCAAACTTATCTAAATTAGTCTTGACCAAGTTATTCCCTTAAGCATAATTAGTGATGTTTTTGCGATTTCCCCGTCGTTTATTTCTGTTTAATCTGCTAGGTTTAACATTTGCCGCCTGTCAATCACCACGGGAGTTTGAGGGCACATTAACTATTGGTGTTATCAACTATGGTGGAGGCGAACAAATAATTAAGCAATATGCTAAATTTAATAATTACTTGGGCGAGAAGACAAATGCATTAATTCAGCTAGAGCCTGCTTTTAATGAAAACAAAGCGGTTGAGCGCCTTGAGGCTCGTGCTTGGTCATTGGTATTTGCTCCACCGGGAATAGCCGCTATTGCGATCGCACGTCACCAATATGTTCCCATGTTTCCTTTACTAGGTATTAGTAATTTGCGTTCAATCTTTGTTGTTCGCAAAGATAATCCAATATCCGACTTAAAACAGCTACAAGGTCTAACAATCGCTTTAGGTCAGTTAGGTTCAGCAACAGGATATTACTTCCCACTTTACAATCTTTTTGGTACAACACTAGCACAAATTCTATTTGCACCCACACCCAAAGCCGCGCTGGAATTGGTCGCTGAGGGAAAAGCGATAGCCTGTGCTGTCTCGGAGGCTGAATTGAGTCTCTACGGTTCACAGTTGGGGTCAACCCAATTCCGCATCTTATTTAAAGACCCTCACTATGTACCCTTGGGTGTAGTCTTGATTGGGCCTAATGTAGAACGTAACCGTCAAGAGTTCATCCGTAAAGTAATGATCGATACGCCTTCAGGTTTAGCTGAAGAAGTAGGGTATGTACCCAATGCACAAGTACCAGATTATAAATACATGATTTCTGTGGTTGATCGGGTGAGTTCCATTACTTCCAAGCTGCAAAATAAACCTGTTCGTATATTTTGATTAATATCACGGATTGCTCAAAAAAACAATTTGAATCGTGCTAGTTGGTTTTGAAGCGTTCCTGTTAGGATTTGATTTAGTTCTGTGGTGTCCTGGAATTGCAAAATTTGCTGTGTCGGTAAGTCGAAGGGAAATTGCCCTTCCAAGTCTGGGCGTTGCATCTGCGCTAGTAAAATTTGTTCAGACCGCTTACTTTGGATGGCATAGCCAATCTCAATACAGACATTCGGGCTAGGAATTACTTGGGGAGTTTCTTTACCGTCAACATTAGCAATGGGCGTGGTGTCAGCGACAAATAACAAACTCTTACGGATTTTTCGCATCATAGTCCGGTTAATCCGTACAGTAGCACCACTGGGGCGAGAGGATTCTACTAATGTTAGGGGAAGGCGCGATCGCTTGTTTAAATTGTCCAAACTTTTTCGCAGTTCTTCTCTTAGAACATTCGTGGCTGCGGCATACTCTGTTTGAGAGGATAAAAAAATCGTTGGTTCTAACTGAGCCAATAGCGCCTGCTTGATGAAATAAATTTCATGGCTAATTAAGTCAATGTTAGCGACGCAATAGCCACCACTACCTTCAATATAAAACTCAATATTTTCCCCTTCCAGATAGCGTCCAAACCAAGTTGATGTCTTAACTTCGTCGCTTTCTTCTAAAAAGTCTGCTCGCAATGCTGATCTCAGCAAGCTTTTTTTGCTTAAGCGAATGTCTGGCGGACGTTTTTCCAGTTCTGGAATCGGCTCGTAATCCTGTAGATACCACGCTCTGAGCGCAATAATTGACATAAGGCGCTATTTAAACTATTTTTCAATATTTAACTTCGGATAATCTTACACCAAGAGGAGTCCCTATCTTCAGACTTCTCTTTAAACACAACAATACCCAAACCTCTACTCGCTGAACTATTTCCTCTCATTGTTTATCATAGCCAGGGATGTACCAAACTTTCATCGCTTGTTTAGACAAGCTATGAAAACCAGTTACAGCGCCCCCTAATCTTCCATATTTGAGGAAATAGCAGTTTTCGCGTTGGGTGTTACTGTGTTTTGACGAGACAGATTTAAGTTCAACAGCGTCTTTTACCTCTTATTACATTCCAAATGCAGCTGTTATATCTGCCAGGGAAGCTTTATTAGCTTCAATTATTAGATTATCACTTCTGGATCGGAGGAATTTTGTTTGCAACTAAACTTTACTTTTGAAGTATTTTTAATCTTTTGTGTACTCTATTATTAATAATTTTATCATCTACCTTTTGGATGAATTGGTAATTGCTAATTCAAATTTTAAGTTTTGAAACTAACATTTTGTAATATTTTGAAAATTAGCTAAAAAATCGATTTCTTTACCTTTAGCGATCTATTTTGGCTGGAGGCTTGACGGGAATTTCAATCCAGAACTCTGTACCTTTGCCAGGTTCTGAAATGCAGTCCATTATTCCACCATGTTTTTCGACAATAATCTGATAGCTGATTGCCAATCCTAATCCTGTACCCTTACCCACAGGTTTCGTAGTGTAAAACGGTTCAAAAATCCGCTTTTTCACCTCTTCATTCATCCCAGACCCATTGTCGCTAATCCGAATTAATAGACGAAAGTTGTCTGCTGAGACTCTAGTGGAAATGTGGATAGTGGGCATTGTGTATTGGGGATTCTCTTTGTCCCTCATTTCTAGGGCATCTATGGCATTGCTGATAATATTCATAAATACCTGATTCATTTGACCGGCATAGCATTCCACCTGTGGTAAGTTGCCATAGTCTTTGATGACCTCAATGCGTGAAAATTCACCATTACCTTTGAGCCGATGTTGCAAAATCAACAAGGTATTGTCAATGCCTTCATGCAGGTCAACGCGCTTGTTTTCAGCCTCATCCAAGCGAGAAAAACTGCGTAACGACAGCACTATTGAACGAATGCGATCGCTTCCTACTTGCATTGAGGTGATGATTTTCGGGAGGTCTTCTACCAAAAAGTCAAAATCCATTGCTTTGATGGCTGCCTTAATTTCGCTATGAGGTTGGGGATAGTGTAACTGATAGAGGCGTAAAATTTCTAGCAGTTGTTCAGTGTAATTACTAGCGTGGCACAGGTTCCCGTAGATAAAGTTAACAGGGTTGTTAATTTCGTGGGCAACACCCGCCACTAACTGTCCTAAACCGGACATTTTTTCGGTGTGAATCAATCTTGTCTGTGTTTCTTGGAGTTCATGTAGGGTATGCTCTAACTGGGCAGCTTGATTTCTGGCTTCAGTTTCGGCATTATAGGTCTGTTCGTAGAGTTGCGCTTGTTGAATAGCGATCGCAGCCTGATCTCCTAGCTGTTGCAATAAATCAATTTCCGCATCCTGCCAAGTTCTGGGAGCCTCACACTGATGGGCAATTAGCAAGCCCCATAGTTGCATACCGATATTAATCGGAACTATTAAGTTTGCTTGCACTTGCAAACTCTGCAAAAACTCTCGATGACAATCACTTAAAGCAGCGGTTGAAACATTGTTAATTGCCCGTACCCTGCCCTGAAAAGATAGAGCGGTATACTCTTCAGGAAGACATTCTGCTGGTGCATGCAATCCCGAAACGGACTGCCAATTGCCATTAATTTCTTCCACAATCACTGAGTTGCTCTTCAGTTCAAAAATCACCATCCGGTCTGAGTTTAGCAGGGCACGGACTTCCCGAACGATGGATTGCAGAGTTGTCTGCAAGTCTAATGTGCGGCGAATATGCTCTGTGACTTGCTTGAGTACTTTGGTAAACAATAATGATTTTTCGAGTTCATAAGTTTGCTCTTGCACCCGCAGTTCTAGGTTGGCATTCAGGGTTTGTACCTCTTTAAACATGTGTTGCTGCTGAATTGCCATTGAGAAATGATCGTACAAGGCTTGCGCCAATAAAATGTCTTCCGGTTTCCACTCAGATGATTGCCCCTTTTTTTGCTCTCGCCAAAGCTCAAAGGAAAGCTGGGGTAAGAGTTGCCGCCGATTTTGTTCACATCGTCCCGCCCACAAGATTTCCGTTTCAAATTCAGAGCGAAAAATGCTTAATACACCGATAAATTTTTCCCGATAATGTAGGGGAATCACCATAAGTCCGCGAATTTGAGTAGAACGGAATGCTAAAGCCAAAACTCGCAAATGTGGTTCTTTATAGAGATCAGATGTTGCCCAAATATTACCTTGTTTAAACTCAGCCATCCAGTTTTCCCAGATGGGATGCTCTTCGATAATACTGTTATCTAACTCGTAGGGGAGTGTCGGTTGGTCGCCCCAGGTGTATAGTTCCTGACTCTGTTCAATGTAAAGCCTGCCACCTGTTCCATTGAAGGCAGTAATAACTTCTTCTAGCGCCCCTTGCAATTGGATTGTCGGCAGTTTATGTAATAGTGTGGTAACTCGGTTAATAGTAGCTTCTCGTTCTTGCTTGGTGCGGGCTGCGGTGAGTAGATTACTTTGAGCGATCGCGATGCCTACTTGGTCAGCTACTTGCTGCAATACTTTTAGTTCTCGCTTCAAAATCTTTCGCGGTTCACTTTGGTGAGATACCAACAATCCCCACAATTTAGGCTTTGCCGGTTGTTCTTGTAGATCGCAATCTAAAATTGGCACTACCAACGAAGACTGTACACCCATTGCCTTTAAGTATTGAATATGGCATGGGTCTACCTGCCGATAATAGATATTAGTTTCTAGACGTTTGCCAGCTTCTTTTGACTGTAGAGGCGATAACCCGATCTTCCCATTTGGCACATCCACAATCGAACGTTGCTGCGCTAAGAGAAACATTTCCCTAGCTTGTTGTGGAATATCATCAACTGGGAAGCGCTGCCCCAATAAGGATGGCAGACGCTGCTCATGGATAGATTCAGCAATGACTTCACCACTACCATCGGTATTAAAACGATACACCTTTACCCGATCTGCACCCAAAAATAAACGCACTTGGCTAACGGTAGTCGTTAATATCTCTTGGAGGTCGAGCGATCGCCTGATCTGGTTTATCATCTGGTGCAGTAAACTTTTTTGGCCTAAGCTTTTCTGCAACCCGTTTGCTTTATCGGTAAATGTCATTGTTTATGTACACCATGACTGAAGTATAATTTTTTTTATAATTGTCACTGATAAGAGTTTTGAACTTAACAATGCCTTGATTTTCATCCCATTTCCAAAAATTCCTGCGATAAATGCGTTTGCTCTGGGCGTACATCTGTTGCAAATATCTTTGAAAATGGATTAGAGGATATTTGAAAAGCATTAGATATTTTGCTTGTTCTCTCTAACCCTTATCAAGTGCATTTAGTGAGATATCAAATTTTTTGCTGTATCATTAAATACTTTTAAGACATCCTTTCAAGTTTAAAATAAAATTTTAATCATTGACATCTATTAATTTTATATTCTCAATCATTAAATTATTTCAGTAATATTACTTAATTTATTGATTTAAAAACTGGGTTAAATTAAAAATATTTTTTTACCCTTTTTACCCATTAATTGCATTAATTAAAATTTTTCAAATAAATAACTAAATTATTGGCAACTTTTTGAAAGGTTTTTGGCTGGGGAATTTTACTATTCCCCGTCGAATTACTGATTTTATGTTGAATGTAACTATTTTGATTAAATTATTCGTAAATTACCGTTAAAGATAGTAAGCTACGGATTTCTTCACGCACACTCATGAGAGTTTTACCGAGATGGTTAAGACCTGCTCTATTAGCACCACAGCCCCAAAAAGAATCCGTTGGGGAGTTTTCAACCAAAATCTCATCGCCAGTCTTCACGAGAACTTGTCTAATATCAGTATGAGTGATAAACTTTTTGAGGACAGCTTCTCGCATAATTTCAGTTTTGACCAAATCCCAGTCTCGACGGAGTTGGCGAGTGCTACATCTTCCCAACGCGGCAGCTTCTTCTGGGGTAGCGGCAGCATGGATGAGGGGTATAATTGCCGCATCTGTGCTGCCAACAAATTTTTGTGCTTGATAATAATGCTCAACCGTTGGCCAGTAAGTACCCTGGATGTGGATTCCGTGGGGAGAAAAGTTAGAAAAACAGCCATAAGGCTGCCAAACCTTATAAAAGTAAATGGTCATTTGAAAATTGCTCTTTTATATATTCAATTTTAGGGTAGCTGAAATGATCGCACTTGCAACCCAAAATCGAGCTTATCAGACAGATTTTCTCTTGGTTCATATCAGTAGGGATTCTTCCCAACGACTTATAAAGATTCCCAAACTTCTACCGAGCGATCGCCGAAGGAGAATTGATCTAAAGTATGGCTAGCGATCGCTCTCACTGTTAACGGCGCAGTTGAGCTACCATAAATAACCTGTGATCACAGAGAAACTTGATACAGTAAGCTCCACTGATTGAGCCATCTGTAGAATAACAAACGGAACATCTGCAACCACTTGCACTCAACGATTTATCTATGACTTCACCACAGGTGCGCTGTACTTTGACCTTGATGGTAGTGGGGGTAGTTTTACTCAAATACAATTTGCACAACTATTTGGTGGAGTTTCACTAACCGAAAACAATTTTGTGGTCGTTTAATTATGATTAGCGTTCCACCATCACGATCATTGTAGGCACCGAATGGAAGGTGCTATTTTAAGCGCCTTCCATTTTTCACGGGTTCATTTTCCGCTCTTGCAAATTAAAAATCGAAGGTTGTACGAATCACACCCACATACTGCGTATCATTTCTGCTATCGTTTTCTGGGTTGAGAATCATCCAAAAACCAGGAGTAACTGAGATATTATCGTTCAGGCGGTAGCGATAGAATGCTTCGATATGATAAGCGTTGTCTCGGTCTTGACGGACATCACTGTTAGAAACACGCGGCGGTATACCAAAGAGAATTCCCGGTAAGTTACCCCTACCACCCACTCTATTACCAAAGGTATCACTAACGGCGGTAATAATTTGAGCATTCAGCCTAGTAGTAGTAGAAAACTGCTGTGCCTCCAGAGTTGCGGTGTGTGCCTCAAGCGTATCCACCCGCCCACGCAGAGTTGTTAATTCTGCCGCAAACTCGGTCTGCAAATTTTGCAGCACTGCCAAATCTTCTTTTTTAACTAAATCATTAGTACCCACAGCAATTAATTCATTCACCCGGTCTAAGCAGGCATTTAAACCAGCTGCAAACTCATAACGACTCAACGCACGGTTGCCGCGATAGGTTGCGTCAGGATAACCTGCAATACAACCATAACGTTCGACCAGCGATTGCAGTGCCTGAAATGCCCAATCGCTCGGTTTGATATCGGAGAGTTGGGAAACAGAATTAACTTGTCCCTCCAAATTTCTATTAGCATCTGCTGCATTAGAATCATCTTTCGGAGGTGCTGCCCAAACTGCTGGAATTGCCAAAAATAAGATAAAAAAGCTATGAAAAATAATTTTTAGCATTGGCTTATTACTTGATAATGGTTTAATTATGAATTTATAAATAAAAAGATGAAACTTGATTAAAAGCTTTTAGCTTCTCAGCTAATCAGTGTTAAATTTACAGATTAAAAGCTGAATTTTTAACTTAAAACAATATTATGAACGCATGATTGATTATTAATTAATAATTAAAGAATGGTTAAAGTAGCACACACTTAATTTTTCTAGCAATCCTAAATCATTCGTGAAAATCTCTCTTTCTTCTCTCTGAGTTCTTTGTGCCTCTGCGGTTCGTTGACGTGTAGCTACTTGCCGTAAAGGACACAGAGATACGAATTACATATCTTCTAACTCAATTCCTTTGGTTTCTTTAATAAAAAAGAGAATGAAAAAGAATGAGCTAGCTGCCGCAATTGTATAGAGTCCATAGGCAGAACCTAAACCGAAATTTTTCAGTATAGGAGGAAATGTTGTGGAAATGACGAAATTCGCAACCCATTGCATAGCAGCACCAGCAATCAAAATTACATAAAATGTGCTGGATTTACGACGAGTAGTACTGGAGGTCATAGTTGTAAGTGTGGGGAGTGGGGAGTGGGGAGTGGGGAGTGGGGCATTGGGCATTGGGCATTGGGAATTGGGAATTGAGTATAGCTATTCTCCTTGTCCCCCTGCCCCCTGCTCTCCTGCTTCTTTTACCGTCTGGAACGTCTGCGGAGTCGATCAATCACCACTGCCAAAATAATTACTAGTCCTTTGACAACTAGTTGCCAGAAGTAAGATAGGTTCAACAAGGTTAAACCGTTGTTGAGAATAGCAATGATTAATGCACCTAGAAGTGTGCCGCCAATAGTGCCAATACCGCCTGTAAAGCTGGTTCCACCTAGAATAACAGCTGCGATCGCATCTAATTCGTAACCTTGACCTAAGATGCCACTAGCACTATAAAGACGACTGGCACTCATGATTCCTGCTAAACCTGCCAGTAATCCACTAATACCATAGACAAATAGCAAGACACGATTAACTTTAATCCCAGTTAATCTGGCTGCCCGCTCGTTACCACCCACGGCATATATCTGCACTCCTAAAACAGTTTGCCGCAGCACAAACCAGCTAGCTATCACAGTCAGTAGCGCAATTATCACTAGCCAAGGAATAGGGCCGATATATGTATTACCCACCCAAGCAAAATTTATGTCACGGTTAATCAGCGTTGTCCCCTTGGCAACTAAAAAGGCAAGACCCCGCAAGGCTGTAAGTGAACCCAGCGTGACAATAAAAGGTGGTACATCCAAAAAGGTGATGATAGCGCCGTTGACTAAGCCTAAAAGCAATCCTGCTAGCAACGCAGCAGGCACGGCCGCCCAACTCAAAGCTGGCAGTAGTGATACCAGTAAGGCAACTACGGCAGAAACACCCAACATTGAACCAACAGAAAGGTCAATACCTCCGGTGAGAATCACAAAGGTCATTCCTGTCGCCAGCACAATATTGATTGATGCCTGACGCAAGATATTAACGATGTTACCGGCTGTGAGGAAGTTGGGAGAAAGGAATGCAAATAAGATGCAGATAACTACTAGGACTGGCAGAATACCCGCAACTTCCAGGAGGCTACTAATTGATTTCCGGTTGCGGGATGCGGGATTGTTGGCTAATTTATTGGCAGGCGGTCTGACTGTCTGACTCATGATTCTAATACCTCCGATGCTCCAGTTGCGTAGTGCATAATTTTTTCTTGGGTGATTTCTTTACCAAGACTGCCGTCCAGTTCACCTACCAGCTGGCCTTCTCGCATCACTAAGACGCGATCGCTCATACCAACAATCTCTGATAGTTCGCTGGAAACCATTAAAATAGCGACACCTTGTGCTGCCAATTCGCTCATAATTCGGTAAATTTCGCTTTTGGCACCGATATCTACGCCGCGTGTCGGCTCATCTAACATCAAAACTCTCGGTTTAATGGCTAACCAACGCGCTAGCAGTAGCTTCTGTTGATTACCACCAGAAAGATCCAGCGCTCTAATTTCCAAATTGGCTAGGCGGATATTAAAGTTCTCTACCGCGTCTGTTGACAGCCGATTAACTGAACCCCAGTTAACAACTCCAACCTTTGCATCCTGCTTGAGTGTGTTAATGGCAATATTCTTCCGGGCGCTCATCTCCAGAAATAAACCTTGATCTTTGCGGTCTTCTGGGACGTAGCCAATTCCCGCAGTAATGGCATCACTGGGCGTATTAATTTCCAGTTTTTTGCCATTCAAGAATACTTCACCACTGGCTTTGCGGTCTGCACCAAAAACCAGGCGGGATAGTTCTGTACGTCCTGCACCAACTAGCCCCGCTAAACCAACAATTTCTCCAGCATGAACTTTAAAACTAGTCGGCTCAATCTTTTTGCGGGCGTCGCTCATATTTCTGACTTCCAGCACGACTGGGCCCGGATGCATTTGTCGTTGATGTTCGTAAAAGTCTTGCATGGAGCGACCGACCATCATCTGCACTAATCGTTGGGGAGAAATTTCACTGCGTGTCAGACTACCAATATATTGACCATCGCGCAGCACGCTAATCCGGTCAGCTAGGGCATAGATTTCTTGCATCCGATGGCTGATGTAGATAATGGCAATGCCGTCACTCCGTAGTTTGCGAATTACCTCAAACAAATGCTCACTTTCGCGCTCAGACAGTGCTGCTGTTGGCTCATCCATGACCAAAACGCGGCTTTTGTCCTTCAACGCCCTGGCAATTTCTACTTGCTGCTGTTCTGCGATCGATAAAGTACCAACCACAGTCTGCGCTGTAAAATTGGCTCCAAGGCTTTCCAGTACTTGCTCTGCTTCGAGTTGCATAGCTTTGCGGTCTAAAAACTGACCTCGCCGCAACTCACTACCCATAAATATATTTTCGGTAACGGTTAAATTAGGTGCAACATTCAGTTCTTGATAGATGAGATTAATACCCGCCTTACGTCCTGTCGCCGGATCGGTAATTTTCAGGGGTTGACCATTGATGCGAATTTCTCCTTCATCGGCAATATAAGCCCCAGCTAGGATTTTCATCAATGTGCTTTTACCTGCTCCGTTTTCACCCATGAGGGCGTGAACTTCTCCTGGATAAATCGTCAGATTGACATTTTGGAGTGCAGATACACCATGAAATCGTTTTGTAATGCCTTGCATTTCTAACACCGGAGTGGTGGTTGGTGTATCAGGAAATGAGTTTTCAATAGTTGTTGTCATGAGCAGAGCTTTTAAAAAGAATTGAAAATTTCCAATTGTGAGTTATAAATCAATCAACTCACACGTGATGTGAAATTCAAATCATCAAAAAACCATCTTTTAAAAACCGACCACTATCTTGGAAACTTCTAAAGTCCGTTTTCCAAAATTTAAAGCTTTTCGCAAATGCACATATATACATCATGGGTATGTGCAAAAAGTCTGTCAATGCACCAAAAGACTCAATTCAGATTAGAAATAATTGTTAATTGCAAATTGACAATTTGTATTATTTACCAGCCTTTTTCTGTGCTGATATTATTTTTGGTGATCAACTTAACTGGAATCAGAATGGTAGGATTGCTAGGTTTTTTACCATTTAAGATGTCATTTCCAACCTGAACTGCTTTTTGGGCCATTCCTCGGGGATTTTGAGTAGCAGTTGCGGCATATAAACTATTTTTAGTAGCGATCGCAGTGATTGCTTCTGGCGCACCATCAACCCCTACAATAAAGAATTCTTTCCGTTGTGCTTGGTTTGCTGCTAGTTCTGCGCCAAGTCCACTCGGATCGTTGATGGCAAAAACAGCATCAATCTTCGGAAAGGTTGTGAGCAAATCACTCATAACTCTGAGTCCTCCATCCCTACTACCCTCTGCATTCTGGTTTTTGGAGAGGATTTTGATATCGGGATATTTGGATAATACATTCTCGCAGCCACTAACTCGCTGAATCACCGAGTCTACTGGTGGCCCATTAACTATTACTACATTGCCTTTACCTTTGAGACGGTCAGCAATATATTTGCAACTAACTTCTCCAGCTTGGACATTATTAGTAGTGATGGTGGCATCCACACCTCCCTCTGCGCCTGTGTCTACGGCAATAACAATTTTACCTGCTTGTTTTGCTCTTTCAACTATTGGTCTAATTCCACTTTTATCAGCAGCATTCAAAACAATAATGTCAGTATTCGCAGCAGTGAAATTTTCAATTTGATTGGCTTGTTGGTTGAGGTCATAGGCACTGGAAGCTACAATAACGGTGACATCTTTTCCGCCAATTCTCTTCGCTTCTGCCTCAACTGCTTGTCCCATAACCACGAAGAAAGGGTTACTTATATCTCCAACGGTGAAGCCAACCGCTCGTAATTTTTTATTCCCAGTGGCGGTTTTAGTTTATGCACTAGTATTGATTGCAGTTTATATTGTTTTAGTTTAACCTGCATTATTACAAATACAATCCACCTTTATCGAACTTTACAAAATAAAGAAAACTATTCTATTTCTATGTAGGTTAAGGTTTTCCCACTAGAGCATTTGCGAAAATTAAGTAATTTTCAGCGGAGGTGGAGTTTAAAAAACTTAATATGTTTAATTCAACTCTAATTGATAAGAATTAATACTATAGGAGGAAAGATTTGCTTTTAAATCTATCTTATAGGGGTAGAAAAATATAGCCGATTACCATAGATAAAAATCATTTTGTCTTCTTTTCAGAGTCAACTAAAATATGCCTATCAAGTGCGCTTATTTGCTATACTAAGTTACCAGAGATAGTTTTGTTATATCTCGATCAGAATAATTCTTTAGATATAGGGAGAAGAAATACCAACAAAGTCCTTCTCACCTCATTGCCGCCGTTGTCAAGATGTGAAATAACAGACGAGAAATATTTATCGTGTCTGTTCAGTCAGTCTGTGAATTAAATAAAAGTCGAGTCAGTGACTATAAACATCAGAATATTTGCACAGATGTTTTATACTTTCATAAGTGGCAATATGCTATTTTTTATGGGAAAACATTCTACTTGGTTTAGGCTTGCTGAAGAATTGTTATTGCTCATTAGCAAAAAATAATCGCCATCTCCACAAACCCAATTAGTTATTATGTCTGTAGAGGATTTTTTAACTTCTTTACTTCGTTACTAGCAAAGATTTAAAACTTTAAGGTTCTGGGTAAGTATTTAGCTACTAAATCTTCATAGTAAAAGCTTGTTCGATGGAATTGTTTAGAGCTTGAGACATATCTGTTTACTTGTCAATATTAATTTTTTAATCCTACTTTCGCACTCCAGCCTATGCACAAGTGTGCAAGACCTGTATTGAAATTATTTTTGCACACGTGTGCAAAAATAAATGCTAAGTTTATTTTCGTCTTTAGATACCTGTGTATGATTCGCTTTTTCAAGTATTCTGAACGATTAGAATCAATTGACAAAGTAGATAAAATGTGAATTTTAGTTAAGAAAAAGCACTTATGCGTAGGCGTAGCCCGCCGGAGGCATCGCTAATTCTTAAAGATTTTGATGCCTTCTTTGTAGCGATAACTTTGTACACAGCTATACACAGGTGTGCATAGCTGTAGTAAATATAAGCTCATCTTTTGTTTTACACACCTGTGCAAAGTTAATATTTTTGTCAACTTCACCCACAGAAGTGTCAATTTGTCAATTGTATAACATGAGAATACTTGACAATATTAGCCAACTCTTGTAACTGGCTTATGGCTTCTGCACCCTCCACCTTCATTAATTCGCGATCGTCCCATAACTCCATCCAAGTAATCCCGTAATCAGACACTAAAAACCGAATCAGGTGCTTTTCTCCCAGGCTAACCATAAATGAAGCACTCTGCATTTGGTGACCGCATGTATAACAAGACGCAGTGTAGCCACGCCCATCAAGTGTAATTGTCAAGGCTTGCAGGTTCATTACCAAGTCTTGAATAAATTCCTGATGTTGTTGCGCTAATCTTAAAAACACTTGTTTTCTCCTAGCACTCCACCTATGTGGTTGCTTTTAAAATTTCTTTAGATTTACATTTGATGTAATTTGGTTGCCAAAAGTTCGTGTTTTCGTAAAGACGTGATTAATCTTAATCTTCCGGTTGTAAGCAATAAACTAAATTCCCAAAGCCGTTTTAATATTTTGGACAATTACCTGGGGTGGTTGTGCAACCTCCATAGATATAGTATCTAATGGTTCTTCAAGAGTATAAAACTGGCTGTTAAGGAGTTTTTCGCTCATGTAATGATTGCTACGCTCTTGCAACCGCATTTGAATCAACTCATAAGACCCTTTGAGGTAAACTAGCTTGATGCGTTCGCCCTTGGCGTTGGCGCAGCGATCGCTATCCAATACCAAAAATTGCCGATAACTATCTTTTAGAGCCGAACACGCCAGCACCACATTTTTATTTTCTTGCAGCCAATGTTTTATGGCTGTTTGCAAATCTTGCAACCAAGGCATCCTGTCACCTTCACCCAAAGGGATACCCCGCCGCATTTTCTCAACATTCTCTGGTGAGTGGAAAGCATCAGCGTCGCTAAACTCCCATTGTAACGATTCTGCTAGCAGTTTTCCTATAGTGGTTTTGCCAGAACCTGATACACCCATTAGGATAATAATTATTGACTGCTTAATCATATTTTACTTAAGAAAAATTAAGTTATTGAAATGGAGGCAGAATTCAAGACTCCTTTTCATACAACATGTAAGCTGTATTAAAAATTTCTTGACAAATAATGATTATTTTCTATATTACTAAAAATGCACACGGTTGCAAAAATTTGAAACCTCATATAAAAAATGAATAAAAGAAGAATTTCAATTGAAGATATTGCTCAAAGAGCAGGCGTTTCTCATTCCACAGTTTCACGCGCTTTGCGAGATAACGCTCTCATTAGCCCGAAAGTGCGAGAGGAAATTAAGCAACTGGCGCAGGAGATGAATTATGTGCCTAATGCTATTGCTCAAAGTTTGCAAAATAAACGCACTAATACCATAGGAGTAGTAGTCACTTCAATAGCAGATCCCTTTTTTGCTGAGGTAGTAGAGGGAATCGAGAAGATAGCCAGACCCGCAGGCTTGAGTGTTTTGTTGAGTGCTTCACACCGAAATTTTGAGCAGGAAATAGCAGCTATTGATAGTTTTCATCGCCGGAGAGTGGACGGAATCTTAGTAGCCGACTCACGAATTAGTAAAGAGCATACCAAACAACTAACGCAAATTGCTGTGCCAACAGTTCTGATTAATAGCCAGACAGAAAATCAATCCGAAATATTTCACTCAGTGGCAATAGACGATCGCTTAGGTGCTAGATTAGCCACAGAGCATCTAATAAGTCTAGGACACACCGCTATTGGTTATCTGGGTGTAGGCGATCGCAGCAGGTCGAATCAGCAGCGCCTAGAAGGATATCGAATGGCTCTTGCGGAAGCTGGTTTACCACAAAATACAGATTGGGTTGCAATTAGTGATGCAGATGATACCAGAATCAGCGATGTTGCCACCGGGCAAAATATGCTTTCTAAACTATTGGCTGCTGAGGTAACAGGCATCTTTTGTTACAACGATATGGTGGCGGTTGGCGCTCTGTTAGCCTGCCAAGAACTAGGTATTTTAGTACCGCGAAGTATAAGCCTAGTTGGATTTGATGGTATTGCTTTGGGTGGTTACGTTACCCCGGCACTCACAACAGTCAGCCAGCCAATGTTAGAAATTGGTGGCATAGCCATGCAAATGTTACTTGATTTATTAGAAGAAAAAACTGTGGAAAACCGCGTTTTATCTCCTTTTGTATTACAGCGTGGTAGTAGCGCAGCATTACAGTAATTTTCAGGTACTTGTACCACAACTGAGACGGGGAGTAGTATAATTCAATTACTTGAAAAGCTGTGTAATAAATAACCACAATTAATTTGAAAAAATTTTAACCAACAAAAATTCTGTTAACCAAAAAAACCACTTTATCTCGCGATCGCTGCTTTTCTCCAGAACCAGTTCAAAGACGACTAGCCCATCAATTTTTTGACAGGATATCTGCACTACCCCTCAGGTGTCCAAGGGCTAGTTTAGGTTGGTTGTTTTTCAATTTATCTTTAGCAACTAGTAAAGAAATTTATTGTTTAGTTTCCAACTTTATTCTCGTTTTACCAAAAAATTGGGTATAAAGCCCCGTCCCTTCGACAAGCTCAGGACAAGCCTTATAGGACGGCTTTTCTGGTATTGTTAAGAAGTGGAAAGGTAATCAACCACTTAAAAAACCTAGTTGCCGAAAGGCAAAGCGCTGCACCTTGAAAAGTGAATTTATGCGGTTCTACTGCATTTTTCTAGACTCCACCTCGCAGTAGGTAAAAGATTCAGAGGAGCTAGGGCGTTCAGCATTTTGGGGCAATTATCTCCAAATCTAAACAGAACTCGCGGCAACGCGAATAGGGTAGGGCATACCCGAATTAACGCTTGGGGAGAATCCCACAAGGAGGGTTAGATGACGCAAGGACTCTGATTTAAGTGGTTTCGGTGAGCCAAGAATCCTCTCTTCGAGACGCGAACGCGAACGCGCCTTTAGGACGAGGAGTGTCAAACACCTACAGCTGATAAGAAGCCGTCAAAGCTACCGCCAAAGCATCCGCAGCATCATCAGGCTTGGGAATTTCATCTAAATCCAACTCCCGCGCTACCGCCTCTTGCACGTCTAACTTATCAGCGTTGCCATAGCCTGTTAAAGCTTGCTTAATTTGAGCCGGAGTAAACTCTACGTAGGGAAGACGACGCTGGCCCAACACCAAAATGAGTACACCCCGCGCCTGTGCAACCAGGATTGTACTTGACATGCGATAGAAGAATAGTTTCTCGATCGCAACCAAATCCGGTTGAAATTCCTCCATCACAGTGTGTAAATCATCAAACAAGGTACATAAGCGCTGTCCCATTTCTACATCTGCCGACGTTTTGATTACCCCAAAATCCAGCATATTTACTGTAGTCTCTTGTACCTTGTTGGGAATTTGTGTGCAGGTAATTACCCCAAATCCTAAAATTGCCAGTCCTGGATCTAATCCTAAAATTCGTTTTTCCATTAAATTCACTTTTATCAAGCCAGTGTATTGTTTAACTAGAAATACTGGCAATCTTGACCACTTGCTCTTAGTCTAATGGGATAGACAAATATAATAGTTTCACGCCTAGTGTTTTAAACCAAGTGGTGTAAATTTTCTGTTAATTATTGTTTGTAGCACTGCTGTAAATCAGGTATGTCAATTGGTTTTCTCAGACAAGCCCTCAACGCCCTGCAAAAGCAGTCGCGCTCTCGTACTTCCTATCGAGTTAACCAGTGGTTCAAATGGTTATCTCCTGGACTATCGGTAAAACGTTGGTTGTTGATCAGTATTGGGGGTGTACTGCTGGCGAGTTTGGGGTTAGCTATCTGGATTAAGCTGACCCCAATTTTTTGGATGATCGAGTTGTTTAGGGGTTTCCTGGGAGTAATCACCAACATTTTACCCAACTATATCAGTGGGCCTTTGGTGCTGCTTGGCGGGTTGCTGTTAGTGCTTTGGGGGCAAACTCGCACTGTAGGCTCAATTACTAAGGTACTAAGAGCAGAAGGCGGAGAGGAACTCATTGATGTCTTACTGGCGCATCATCGATTGTACCGAGGCCCGAAAATAGTAGTAATTGGTGGTGGTACGGGACTTTCTACATTGTTGAGGGGACTGAAAACCTACAGCGCTAATATTACTGCGATTGTCACTGTCGCCGATGATGGTGGATCTTCTGGGCGGTTGCGTGAAGAGTTTGGAGTGTTACCACCAGGGGATATTCGCAATTGTTTGGCTGCACTAGCAGATGAAGAAAAGCTATTAACAGAATTGTTTCAATACCGTTTTCGGGCTGGAGATGGGTTAACGGGTCACAGTTTTGGTAATTTGTTTTTAACGGCAATGAGTGATATTACTGGAGATTTAGAACAAGCAGTTGCAGCCAGTTCCAAAGTGCTAGCGGTACGGGGACAAGTACTACCAGCAACTCTCAGTGATGTTCGCCTCTGGGCAGAATTAGCCGATGGTCGTCGCATTAATGGAGAGTCTAGCATTCCCAAAGCTGGCGGTAAAATTGTTAAAATTGGCTGCATTCCAGCTAATCCTCCGGCGGTGCCAGCAGCTATTAAGGCACTTAAAGAAGCTGATTACATCATTATTGGCCCAGGTAGCCTTTATACAAGCCTGATTCCTAATTTATTAGTACCAGAAATTGCCGATGCGATCGCTCAAACAGATGCTCCCCGTATTTATATCTGCAATATAATGACTCAACCAGGAGAAACTGAAGGCTACACTGTTGCAGATCACATCAGAGCAATTGATGCTGCTTGTGGGGAAAGACGGCTATTCGATGCTGTACTAATCCAGAAAAAATCCCCCTCGGAGCAATCACTCATCCGCTACGCCGAACAAAACTCCCATCCCGTTTTCCTGGACAGAGAAGCCGTAACTCAGCTAGGACGAAGGATTGTTCTAGCTAATGTTTTGTATGAAGATGAAACGGGTGTTATCCGTCACAATCCGCAGAAACTAGCACAAGTGTTGTTGCGGTGGTACGGTAGAGGTCAGCCCCTTCTCCTGCGGAGACGCGATGCGTAGCTTGCTTCCCCGGAGGGGTACGGGGAATTCAAAATTCAAAATGAAGGAAAATGAAAATTAGTCATTAGTCTAAACAAAGGACTAATGACTAATGACTAATGACTAATGACTAATTATGAAAATGTTTCTTGCAGATACAGAGGCGACGCTACGCTTAGGTATTACTTTGGGTGAATCCTTTACTCCTGGCAGTGTAATTTTACTAGAAGGTGATTTAGGTGCTGGTAAAACTACCCTAGTTCAAGGTATTGGCAAGGGGTTGGGAATCGCTGAACCTATTGTCAGTCCCACTTTCACCCTGATTAATGAGTACACGGAAGGACGCCTCCCCCTTTACCACCTAGATTTATATCGTCTAGAACCACAAGAAGTTGCAGCCCTGAATTTAGAAAGTTACTGGGAAGGTGTTGAAGTCATACCAGGAATTGTGGCAGTTGAATGGGCAGAACGATTGCCCTACAAGCCAGATAGCTATCTAAGTGTGAGCTTGACTTATGGACATGAGGGCACTCGTCAAGTCGAACTCATCCCATTCAATTGTGCCATTAGCGAAGTTATTGCCGCGATTTAAGCTTATTTCCTGACTTAAGTACATACAACACGAGAAAATTTATGCAAACAGTCGAGGGAGAACTCCACACTCGTTCTATCTGCCACTACCACGCTCACCACTGCAAATCACTAACATTGTTATCTCAACCAAAAATAAATGAAAAATTTTTGTAACAGCAGCTTTATTGCTGCAATAATCACTTAAAAAACTGATTTAGATGGTCTATGAATGAAAAAAATGTAACCTGTTGTTGGGTTAAATGAGAGTTTTCACAGAACTTAGTCAGCTTGGTTTTACCCGATTGATTCTCTACTGTCATTAAGAGAACAAATCTGGATTACTTAGCAGCCAAAGCTAGTAGAGAAAAGTTAAACAACATCAAGCAAGTTCTGTAGAAGTTGTCTAACTTTTCCTTATCCTCAATATACTCAAACTAAAGTCATAATATATACATAAAAATACTGAATTATCAAATGTTTGAAAATTAATTTAAATAATTTTAAATAGCAATATAGCGTTTCTCGTTTACGTGAGGTACACCCGTAGGGGCACGGCAGTGCCCATTGGTGTCAACTT
>JAHCSU010000637.1 GCA_023522315.1 Nostoc sp. CCCryo 231-06 | reverse complement strand
GGGAGGGGGTTGGGGGTGGGGTTCTTGTACCTCACTCAACTGAGAACCGCTATAAGAATGAAATAGCCCTAAATGTTTTACTCGTGCAACCAAGGCGTTAAGTGTGGTTGCCAATTTACTAATTCTTCATCCTTAAACCATAGGGCTATTTCCTTTTGCGCGGTTTCTGGAGCATCAGAACCGTGGATTAAGTTGCGACCAATATTGATGCCAAAATCACCCCGAATCGTTCCTGGTTCAGATGTTAAGGGGTTCGTGGCACCAATAATCTTTCTGGCAGATGCAACCACGCCATCACCTTCCCATACCATCGCCACCACTGGACTAGAAATGATAAATTCCACTAAACCAGCAAAAAAGGGACGTTCCCGGTGAACATCATAGTGTTGTTGAGCCAATTCCCGACTGACTTTCAAGAACTTCAAACCAACTAGGGTAAAACCTTTAGTTTCAAAGCGACGGATAATTTCCCCCACTAATCCCCTTTGTACTCCGTCAGGCTTAATTGCTAAGAATGTACGTTCCATTGCTATCTCCCAAAGCTTAATAAAGTTTTTATCTATAGCGGTTCTCAGTTGAGTGAGGTACAAGAACCCCACCCCCAACCCCCCTCCCCGCAAGCGAGGATGGGGCTATGATGCACCTCATTTGATTAGGAAAC
>JAHCSU010000636.1 GCA_023522315.1 Nostoc sp. CCCryo 231-06 | reverse complement strand
TCTTTAATACTGGTGATATTAATTATTGAATATTTTAAGTTTTTCTACGTAAATTCTATAGAAGCTTTTATTGTCAGTATATATACTACAAAATGAAGTGCGGAATGTGGGATAGAATATGTCAGGTCATAGAGCCTTTCTTGACAACAAAAATCCTTAGCGTACTATTTTGCACCAATTATGCGTTTCCCCATCATAAAGCTGAAAACCTTAACAGATTTCAGTTTCTCACTCAAACATTGCCTAGATTGAGACAAACTATGCAATGTTTGATCAGCCTTAATCTAGACCTACTTTACAAAACTTTACATTGGTAATAACTTTTGCGCGTATCTCATCCTTACCCCAACTCTGACTTCAGCCCAACGAACAAGCTCACCGGACGCAGATAGCCTTTGCTGCTCACCGACGGGCTTTCGACGTTCCGGTGCAGCGATTTGTTAGGTTTCGGGCGCATCAACTTCTTGAGTATTTACTCAGTTTCATCAAGGTACTAAATTAACATATTTTTCTAATTCAGATATTTTTAAGATCTCCTTAGCCTTCTCTATTGTATATATACTTTTTAAAAAATCGCTCAACCAAGCAATATTAACCCTTTCGATCCCGTCCTTATTAATGCACTCTCTAAATATTTTCAAGTAGCCAAATATCTGTCCATCTATGTCAGAAAAATGCTCTGAAAAGTTTTGAATGAAATTTTGGGTTCCTGCTAGTATTGCATACCTTTCAAAACTGCTCATCAGAGCCCACTTTCCTTGTGGTGAAAAAATTACGCTCTCTAATTGATAAGATAATCCAAAAGTGTTGGTGTCAATAGATAAGTAGGTAGATATCTCTTCAAAAGGAATCCACCAATGCTTGGTCATAGATGAATTGAAATTAACAACATTAACAATAGATAGGTATAAACTTGAATCTCCCATATGTGAGGCAGCACTTATAAGAGCGTTAACAACTTCTACATTTGGGGGGAAATACTCATACAAGAGTTTAACTTCTTCAGCATTAGATCCGAATTGAGGTAGCTTGGGATTCTCGTTGAGAAATACTTGTCTCAATTTAGATTCGGCCTCAGAATAATATTCATCATCTGTGAGAATACGCACAATTCCAACCTCTGTCTAAAACATCGTTGATAAACAAACTAACATCCAGTTGTGGAAACGGGGCAAAAAAGTGGCTTTGTGTATGGAAATTTAACTTCTTTCACAAGTGAAAAAACTTGCCCGCCGAGTGTGCGAGTGTAATGATTCAGAAGATCGATCGTAGGTTCAGTTTGAGGGGAAGAGCCATATTCTCTTAAATTGGCGTTGCCTCCGCCTTTTAGATTAGCCGTATATATCCATCCTGCTGTAGGAGTAAATACTGGCGGGGCAGTAGAAGATGCTTCGACAGAGCAAAAACCTGACTACTTATTATACGGGCTTAATACAAAAAAAAACCTAATGAAATAGCTGTCCTATCAGACAATCCCAGGCTAACTCCGTTAGCACATTTAACACATTAAATCAAAAAAAGAACAAGTATTTCTTTCGATCTCAAAACCATTGCTCAACTTTGAATTGTGGAAATTGCCTTATCACACCCTTAAACCTCAAAACCCCCTGTCACCAATGGCTACGGCAGGGTGGTTTCATACAAGCAGAGAAAAAACTTTATCGAGTTGATTTGATAAGGCACGTTGAGCTTGGGGAATGGTTCGGAAACCAAAAAATCGAGCGATGGTGATAAAAAAGGTATGCAAAATAGCCCAATTAACAGGAGCACAGCCGCCACGACGAGGTGGAAAATCCTCGGAGAATGTAACATCTTTGACCCAGTGCAAACGATTTTCGATTCCCCAATGCCCAATTGTGTCAGTTAATAACCCACATTCCGCACTTCATTTTGTAGTATGCATATTGATAATAAATTTAAC
>JAHCSU010000635.1 GCA_023522315.1 Nostoc sp. CCCryo 231-06 | reverse complement strand
AGCCAGATGTTGGAAATCCTCGTGTATTACACGATGAAGTGCGGAAAGTGGGTTTCAGACTATCTTGCCTCTGCTGAAAGCTTCGCTGTATCTACGTATCTACGCCAAATTACACCTATCTCGGCTCAATCTCACTTACGGGTGTTATTGAAAAATGGGTTGCTAAGATGCTTATGGGGGAAGGCTTTTAGCCTTAGCGTACAATTTTCCCGTTTTGGCACGGTGATGCCAGACATACCAGTTTGGGTTCTCAAACAAAGGCTGGGAGTAATTTTGTTGTCCGAATGTTGACTGTTGTGACTACCCTGAAATCTCAGCGCCACAATGTCTTGGAATTTATGACTCAATCGGTGAATGCTAAACGCCTTAGTTTATCTTCTCCTTCTTTACTTCCTCAAAATTCTGTAAATTCGATTCCAGTTAAAAATGCTGCTTAAAATCTGCGAGATTATGCTGATTGCTTCTCTGATTTTATCGGTCTGTGTCACATCTAAAACGAAACTTTTAAATGCTTTTTCACTGTTTTTGATTACCTCTCACCCGTGAACGGGTACCTTTCAGCCATCAAAGCCGTACACTTTCCTCTGATGGCTCTCCTTTATATCTACTCTATAAATAGCC
>JAHCSU010000634.1 GCA_023522315.1 Nostoc sp. CCCryo 231-06 | reverse complement strand
AGTGACAACAAAGGTTTCTGATTTTTATCTTGTGAGAGTCATAGAAGAGCGTTAAAAGCGCCACCTGCATTCTTAGGAATTTTTGGTATTTGAGCGTACAAACCAAGTTTAAGAAACGGGGAGACTTGATTGGGTAAAGTTTCTGCTTTTATCAATAAAAAGATGACGAATATTTTGATATTATTTTACGTCTAATTACGTAATATGATAATTTTCAACAGTTTTAAGAATAACAACTAAATAATTTAAAATTCAGTATAGTACGGTTATTCGTAGGGACGCAAAAATTTGCGCCACTACCTCTAGGGCGCGTGTTCTATCCATAGACTTTGCCGCAAAAAATAGCTGGGGTTTAGCTTGAGAAGAAATTTAATGAAGGAACTGGGCAATTCTTCCCACAGCAGTTTCTAACAAAAGTGGCTCATGCACCAAGGCAAAGCGGACATATCCTTCTCCAGATTTGCCAAAGCCAGCACCTGGGGAAGCTGCTACACCAGTTTGTTTGACTAGCTGGGTACAAAATTCGATGGAGTTTTGACTCCAATGTGAGGGCAGTTTTGCCCAGATGTACATTGTGGCCTGGGGAGTAGGAACATTCCAGCCAATGTGGTGTAAAGCAGTGATAAAAGCATCACGGCGCTGCTGGAAGGTAGCAACAGCAGATTTTACCCCAAGTTGAGGGCCAGTTAGGGCTGCGATCGCACCATTCAAAATCCCCCGATACTGATTAAAATCAACGGCGGCTTTTACCTGGCGTAAGGCGTTAATTAACTTGGCATTACCGATGGCGTAGCCAATGCGGAAGCCGCCCATATTGTAGGACTTGGAAAGGGTGAAAAATTCAATAGAGACGCTTTTATCTGGATCAGCTTGCAGAATTGAAGGAACTAGGGATTTTGGATTGCTAGAAGAATCTGCCGACTCCCCAGTTTCCTGAAATACCAAATCTACATAGGGGAAATCGTGAACCAGCACAAGATTGTGTTGCTGACAAAAGGCGACAGCTTCTTGGAAGAATGATATTGGAGCGATCGCAGCAGTGGGATTGTGAGGATAACTTAGTACCATCATCCGCGACTGAGCCAAGACTGGGGCAGGAATATCAGCAAACACTGGTAAAAAATCGTTTTCTGCCCGTAGTGGCATTGGGTAAATTTGACCACTGGCTAGGTAGACTCCCCCCGCATGGGAGGGATAACCCGGATCGAGTAACAGAGCAAAATCTCCTGGATTGAGTATTGCTAGGGGTAAATGGGCGGTACCTTCTTGAGAACCAATTAGAGGTAGTACCTCAGTTTGAGGATCGACTTTGAGACCAAATTTTTGTTCGTACCAGTTGGCTGCGGCTTCACGAAACCCAAGAGTTCCGTTAAACAACAGATAGCCGTGGGTACTGCGATCGTGGAGAGATTGGGCGATCGCCTCGATGACATGTGCCTGGGCGGGTAAATCAGAAGATCCCAACGACAAATCAATTACTTGTTGTCCAGCGGCCAAAGCGATCGCCTTGGCTCTGTCCATATCAGCAAATACATTAGATTGCAGGGGTTGTAAACGCTTTGCAAATTGCATATTAGTCATTTGTCATTAGTCATCAGTCATTAGTCATTAGCTATGGACTATTGACTAATTACTATTTAAGTGAGTATCTAAGAGTTCGAGTAATTTATCTTTGCCAATGACTCCCTCAGTGGATATCAAAACTTCCTGGCCTTGAAATAGTCTAATGGCAGGTACACCTTCCACTTGGTACTGCTTAACAGTGAGTGGGTTGGGGTCAATTTCCATTTTAACGACTTTGAGGCGATCGCTATATTTGGTAGCAGCTGAGTTAATCAGGGGCGACATCAATTGACAAGGCCCACACCAGGAAGCCCAAAAGTAAACTAATACAGGCTGTTCAGCTTTTAATACTTCTGTTTCAAACTCAGCATCAGTTATGGTGATTACAGCCTTACTCATTGCAGTCTCCATCAGGTGGCGATCAAAGTTGGCACACATAATACTTTATCCCAAAGTAGTCAATAGTCCATAGTGAATAATTCATCGTAATTTTGACTGTTAACTATTGACTAATGATGTAAAATCCCACAGCCAACAGGTGTGGGACTAGCTCAAATAAGTTTTCTGCCAATTTTACAATTGATCCAATTGCTTGCGTAGAGAATCCAACTCGGCATCAACTACTTCATTAGACTTAGGAGCAGTGGTTTCTTGTTGCGGTGGCAGTTGGGCTTGATTTACTGGAGTAGCGGGTGGTAGCATTTGCGCTTTCAAAGCTGCCAATTCATCATCAACATCGCTACCACCTTCCAACTGGGCAAATTGGGTTTCTAAATCTGCTCCTGCTAACTCTCCTAGTGCCTGGGCCCGGGATTCTTGCACCAAGACTTTTTCTTCCATCCGCTCGAAAGCAGACATTGCACTGCTGGTATTCATCCCACGCACCATGCCTTGGAGTTGCTCTTGGGCTTTGGCAGTGGTAATTCTAGCTTTAAGCATTTCCTTCTTGGTTTTAGCTTCAGAAATCTTGCTTTCCAGCTGGATTAAGTTGCGTTTGAGGGTTTCAACTTGAGTGCTTTGGGTGTCCAAACTAGCTTTGAGGGCGGCGCTGGTGTCAGTATAAGTTTTTTTGCGCTCTAGAGCTTGTCGGGCTAAGTTCTCATCACCTTTTTGCAGCGCCAGTTGGGCATTGCGTTGCCACTTATTGATTTCATTTTGGGCATCATTATACTGTTTCTCACTGCGTTTTTGGGAGGCGATCGTCTGGGCTACTCCCTGACGCAGCTGCACCAAGTCTTCCTGCATTTCCAGGATGGCTTGTTCTAGCATTTTTTCGGGGTCTTCGGCTTTGTTAACCAGGTCGTTGAGGTTAGAACTAACTACTCGCTTAATACGATCGAATAATCCCATAACTTTGTTTTTCCTTGTTTGGTTTACGCTTTTTGTTGGACAGTTAGCTTTTTTATTTTTTAATAGCTACCTATTTCAATGTAATCTTTCCGGTTTGAATCAGTACCTTCTAACAACTCTTAATTGTTAAGATATCTCCAAAGAGGGGTAATTAGCTGAACTTCAAGAGTCTTGAGTTTTGGGTAACTGCTGTTGGGGGGGGTGTGTCTTCTGGTTCTCCTGGGTGAGGAGACTGTTGTACTGTGTGTTTTCTGCCTGATTTAAAACCTGCACCTTCATTGCTGCCAATTCGGCATCTACATTATTAGTAGATTCCAAGGAAGTAAATTGTGTTTCCAAGTCGTCGCTACTGAGTTGAGCGATCGCTTCTGATTTAGCTTCTATCTGCAAAACTTTTTCTTCCATGCGCTCAAAAGCATTCAGACTGCTGGTTGCAGAAACTGTCCCAAGCATTTCCTGGAGGCGATAAGACGCTTCGGCAGAACGGGCGCGAGCAATATACATATCTTTTTTTGTTTTCGCCTCGCCAATTTTTAACTCCAGCGATCGCATATCCTTTTTTAGCCTAGCGACTATCTCGTTTTGCTGCTCTATCTGGGAAAAGAGGGCTATAGTGGTTTCTTTATAGGCTTGGCGCTTAGTCAAAGCTTCCCGTGCTAGAGGTTCGCTGCCTTGTTGCAAGGCTAATTGGGCGCGGCGATACCATTCTTCTGTTTGAGAGTTGGCAGCCGCCGCCTGTCGTTCAGTGCGTTTTTGGGTTGCGATCGCTTGTGCTACACCCGAACGCAACCGCACCAGATTTTCCTGCATCTCTAGGACAGTTTGCTCCAAAATCTTTTCTGGATCTTCTGCACCACCGATCAAACTATTGAGATTAGCCCGAATCACCCGCAGGATACGCTTGATTAATTCCATGTCGGCTCTCTATTCACGAAATTCAGTCCTGAGTAATGAGTTTTGATAATTACTTATCACCGCATATTGTGGATGCCACATCCCAATTAACTTAGTGATGTTAGCGGATAGCTATGGTTGAGCCAGTGCTGAGTGAAGAAAAACTACTGGGTACTGATGTACTTTGTAAGAGCTACGCAGAGCGATCGCCTCAAGTGGCGTAGCACTCTTCATCCAGGACTCAGCGCTCATGACTTAGGACTGTTATCTCATGGTATCGTAAATTTTTGCAACTTATGGCTGCTGAACCCGTGCCTTGATTCCCTTTGCCTGTAACAATTTCAGATGTTGTTCTACTTGCTCTTTAGTCTTAAAAGCACCCAAATAAACCAATTCTTTGTTGGGTGATAAATAAGCATCGGGAATTACTTGCCGTGCTGATGCTAAAGCTGAATCTTTATTATCTATCACTACATGATAGAACCCATCTGTGGCTGGTTTGATTTCAGCATCCAGCTTTGGTGAGGTTGCGATTGGCTTGGGTGAGGTTTTTGCCGTTGAAGTGGGAGGCAAATTCAGGGGAGGCAAGGGCTGTACTGTCGGTACTGGTGCTAAGGCGATCGGATTTGTCGGTTTTAGGGCTGTGTTGGGGTCAGGCAATGCCGATTGAGGATTTGCGGGGTTTTGGGGAATGACTGGATTAGGCACTACTGCGAGGGTTGGTTGGACTTTGGGTTTTAAGCCAACTAGATCATTGGGGTTTCTCACCTCAGGAAACTCTTCGGCAGCTAGATTGGGATATTTGGGTATAGATGTGCTTGGTGGTTGGATCTGAGGTTGGACATTACTCCCAACTTCCTGAGTATTTTCTAGTGCAGGAGACGAGTTCCCATTAAACAACTTGCCTAAATCCCATTGTGGCAAGCTTTTGGGATTGAACACTACATAGCCCAAGGTAAGACTCGCTAACAATAGCAGCAACATTGAGCCGATACCCAAAGGTGATAGCAAACTATCGCTAGAATTGTTTGGTTTCTTGGTTTCTGGTTGTTCTTCTGTCAGACTTCGCAGCAATGCTTCACTAGATTCCAAATAGTCATCTGGATGCTTGGGGGTGTCATTTGGCTGCAAGAGGTTTTCGCTCTTAGTATCTTCAATGATTACTGGCACGATGCTGCTACTAAAGTTGGGCGGTGGCGGCGGAAGTTGAGTTTGTTTTTTAGCATAATCAGAGATGGAGGGCACATTGAAATTATTTAGTTCCTCAGTTTTTGCCATAGTTGACGCTGGGTTCTTTTGAGGATTCACAGCTAGAGAAGATGTCGGTGGTATGTCAATTTTTGCCGTAGCTGGCGCTGAAGTTCCCTGAGGATTCACGGGAACAGATGTAGGCGGCACGTTAGTTTTAATTTCTGTGACTGATGACTGAGTTGTCTCCGATGTTGTAGGGATGGCAGTTAACGGCTGAGATTGACTGCTCATGTAACTTGCAACACGGGGCTGCTTTGATGCCACCAAACTAGTTCGGGTGCGTCGGTATCGAGCTAGCTCTTGATCTAGCGGCACCTCTAAACTCGCTAGCGCTGCTGCTAGTGCTGGTTTCAAACCAGGTGTTTTAGACGATTGAGTACCGGAATCATTCAGGGGGTTTTGAGTCATGGCCTCTGTACCTCAAACGTAGATTGCTGGAATTAACTTTAGATATATTTGTGACAATAGTAGCGAAAATTATCTAAATAGACAGATTGGGCATTGGGCATTGGGCATTGGGCATTGGGCATTAGTTATTCTTTCTCCCTCATCTCCCTCATCTCCCCCACCTCCCCCACTCCCGACTCCCGACTCCCGACTCCCGACTCCCGACTCCCGACTCCCGACTCCC